>CAXRHS010000755.1:0-2268 GCA_964230235.1 Myxococcota bacterium | reverse complement strand
CTTGAAGATCGAGAAATAGCCTTCAACCGTGTTGCTGTGTGCCTCGCCACGAGCGTAGTCGCCCTTAGCGTGGTTCAGGCGGTGGTGATACAGGACTTCCTTGCCGACCTTTGTGTACCAGCGAGCCTCATCGGTGTTCAGGACAGAGTTTTTGTCCGCGTTCGCTGAGATCAGGCGGTCCACGCTCTTGTGGGTCAGCGTGCCGGTGAAGTGGATAGAGCGGGCGCGGCCACCGCGCTCAACCAGGGTGACGATCTTGCGCTTGCCCTGCACGCCACGGTTGGTGACGAGTTTCTTCTGACGGTCGCGGTCCACTTCGACGTGATAGGTCTTCGGACCCATGTACGTCTCGTCAACCTCACTAGCCTTCCCGGTGCCCCCCACCGGCCCAGACTTGCCGTTGTCCTTCATGGCCTCACGGATGCGGTGGCAAATGAACCACGCGGTCTTGTACGTAACCCCGAGCATGCGGTGCATTTGATGCGCGGACATGCCTTTCTTCGATGAGGTCAGCAAATGAGTCGCCAGCCACCACTTGGTCAGCGGGACCTTGGAACGCTCAAACACGGTGCCGACCGTGACGGTGTACTGCGCCGTGCAATGGTTGCAGTAGATCAGGCCGGGACGATGGCTCTTGCCCTCAACGCGGGCCTGCCTATCTGTAGCGCCACACTTCGGGCAGAACGGGCCGCTGGGCCAGCGAGCGGCCTCAAGGGCGGCACGGGCTGCGTCGAGGTCAGTGAAGATCGGGTTCTGAAGGTCGGCCACTGGGTTAACTCCCTGATATGGCCAAAATCCTACTCCCGTGACCTACTTTTGTCAAGTATATAATCGCGTATGGCCGCGTTAAGGTCTTTGGACAAGAAGGGCTTAGCGCGATTGTCCACAGGCCCTGGCGCACCTACCGGCCTTCCCAGGTCGGGGTCGGCTTCTTGGCCAGGAAAGCGTCGATGCCGGCTTCTGCGTCGCGGGCCAGCATGTTGGCGGTCATGACCCCGCTGGCATAGGCATAGGCCTGCTCCAGATCGAGCTCCGCCTGCCGGTAGAAAGCCTCCTTGCCGACCTTCAGCGCATAGGGCGACTTGGCGACGATCTTTGCGGCCAGCGCCCCGACCGCCGCGTCGAGCTCGGCGTCGGGCACCACCTTGTTGACCAACCCATAGGACAGGGCTGTCTGGGCGTCGATCAGGTCGCCGGTGAGCAGCATCTCCATGGCCGGCTTGCGGCCGATGGCGCGGGTCAGGGCCACCATCGGCGTCGAGCAGAACAGGCCAATGTTCACGCCATTCACGGCAAACCGGGCGCTCTCGGCGGCGACCGCGAGGTCGCAGGTGGCGACCATCTGGCACCCGGCGGCGGCTGCAATGGCGTGCACGCGGGCAATCACCGGCTGGGGCAGGCGAGTGATCGACATCATCAGTTTGCTGCATTGGGCGAACAGCGCCTGGTAGGCCTGGCGCTTCGGTGTCGCGCGCATCTCCTTGAGATCGTGGCCGCCGCAGAAACCCGGTCCGGCGCCAGCGATGACCACGACCTTGACCGACGGGTCCGTGGCGATGGCGTCGAACTCCGCCTGCAGCGCCGCCATCAGCGCGATCGACAGCGCGTTACGCTGGGCCGGACGGTTGAGCGTGAGCGTGGCAACACCGTCGCGGTCGTGACGCAGCAGCAACGGCTCGGCGGCTTTGGGGACGGCTGTCATGCCATCAATCTGCGGCTTGTGTCATGGCGACGCAAGATCAGATGTTCTTGTAGTCGCCATGCCGGCCTTTGCCCTTGGCGAAGCGCGTGGCGCCGCCCACGCCTTCGTTCTTCAGGCAGGACTGGCCGAACCAGTATTCCTCGCGCATCGCTTCGCGCGTCGGCTTGCCCCAGGCGCGATGGACCGAGTTGCGGTCGGCCAGCATGCATTCGCGCGGGAAGCGGGCGATCTCGTGGGCCAGGGCCTCAGCCGCCTGCCGCGACTTGCCCCGGGGCACGACGCGGTCGCACATGCCGATGGCCAGTGCCTCCTTCGCCTTTACCTGACGGCCGGTCATGATGATGTCGAGTGCGCGGCCCATGCCGACTAGCCGCGGCAGGCGCACCGTGCCGCCGTCGATCAGCGGCACGCCCCAGCGCCGGCAGTAGACGCCGAAATAGGCGTCGACCTCCATGACCCGCAGATCGCACCAGATAGCGAGTTCCATGCCCCCGGCCACGGCCGGGCCGGCGACCGCGGCGATCACCGGCTTGGAGAGCTGCAGGCGCGAGGGGCCGAGCGGCCCG
>CAXRHS010000754.1:0-3177 GCA_964230235.1 Myxococcota bacterium | reverse complement strand
CCTTCTGGATAATCTCGCGCAGAAGCGCCTTCTGCTTCTCTTGCACGCTGCCGCTGCCGGCCTCGGTGATCGGCTGCAGTTTGGGGCTCTCGCCGGTGCCGAGCGGCATGCCCTGGGTGCCCTGGCTCTTCAAGTGGTGGTGGGTCAGCACGACCTTGGACAGGTCGACGCCCTCGCGCTCCCGGCCAAACTCAAGCTGCGGGATCAGGTGCTTATAGAAAATCGCCCGCTTCTCCAGGTCGGTATTGCCGTAGTCGTAGACCTGACTCAAGAACACATAGTAGCGCCGGAAGGCGGCCATGTCGCCCTTGAACAGGACCAGCACGTCCATTGCTTCGCGCGCCGTCTGCTGGGCCGCGGCATCGTGCATCGCCTTGGCCGCCTTGAGCGCCTCACTGGCGGCCTTGAACCGACCTTGTAGCCGCTGCACCACCGGGGCCAGCGCCGCCAACAGCTCGCTCTGCTGCGCCCGCGGATTGCAGTCGACCAGCACCACGCGCTCGACCTCGAAGGTGTCGTAGAAACCGCCGCCGTCTAGCTTTGCCTTGAGGTCGAACACCAGGTTTGGGTCGGTGACGTCCGCCAGCTCGGCGGTCTGGTGGTAAGTCTTGAACGCGGCCAGCACTTCGGCGGGATCGTTCTGGAAGTCGACGACGTAGGTCGTATCCTTGCCTGGGTGGGCACGGTTCAAGCGCGACAGGGTCTGCACCGCCTGGATGCCGGCCAGCCGCTTGTCGACGTACATGCCGCACAGCAGCGGCTGGTCAAAGCCGGTCTGAAACTTGTTGGCCACCAGCAGGATCTGGTACTCGTCGGTGTCGAATGCCTTGCGCATGTCGCAGCCGTTCAGGTTGGGATTCAGCAGCTTACTGGTCTCGCTAAACTCGTCAGGCCCCGACTCGGGATCGGTGACGCCGCCCGAGAAGGCCACCAAGGTCCGCAGCGGATAGCCCTTGGCCTTGATGTACTTGTCGATGGCCAGCTGCCAGCGCACCGCCTCGACGCGGCTGCCGACCACCACCATCGCCTTGGCCTTGCCGGCCAGCAGCCGCGCCACGTAGGTGCGAAAGTGCTCGACGATGATCTCGACTTTCTGGGCGATATTGTAGGGATGCAGCCTGACCCAGCCCATGATGCCCTTGAGGGCCTCGCTGCGATCCACCGCCTTGTCGTCGACTTCCTGGCCGTTATGCGCGAGCTTGAAGGCCAGCCTGTACGAGATGTAGTTCTGCAGCACGTCGAGGATAAAGCCCTCTTCGATGGCCTGGCGCATCGAGTAGACGTGGAAGGGCTGCGGGATGTTGTCGCTCGCCGGCGGTCGGCTGGGGTCGGGCCGCGTGCCGAACAATTCCAGGGTCTTGTTCTTGGGCGTGGCGGTAAACGCCACGAAGGTGATGCCGCTGAGCCCGGCCTCCATCTGCAGCGCTAGCAGGTCTTCGGTGCTGACCTCGCCGCCGTCGGCCAGGTCAGCCTGTTCCTGCGCCGACAGCAGGGCCTTCAATTTCTTGGCGGCCTCGCCGGTTTGCGAGCTGTGCGCCTCGTCGGCAATCACGGCGAAGTGCTTGCCCTGGGTTGCCGCCAACTCGCGCACCGCGCGCAGTGCGTAGGGAAAGGTCTGGATCGTGCAGACCACGATTTTCTTGTCGCCCGACAGGGCCTGGGCCAGCTCGGCGCTCTTGCTGCCCTCGCTGCCCTTGATGGTCGCCACCACGCCGGCGGTGCGCTCGAAGCCGAAGATGGCATCCTGCAGCTGGCCGTCGATGACGTTGCGGTCCGACACCACCAGCACGCTGTGAAAGATCTTCTTGTGCGCGGCGTTGTGCAGGTCGGCCAGGAAGTGGGCGGTCCAGGCAATCGAGTTGGTCTTGCCCGAGCCCGCCGAGTGTTGGACCAGGTACTTGCCGCCCGGCCCTTCATCCAGGACCGCCGCTTGCAGCTTGCGGGTCACGTCCAGCTGGTGGTAGCGCGGGAAGATCACCTTGTCGATCTTGTGCTTCTTGTCGCGCTCTGCCACCAAGTAGCGCCCCAGGATCTCAAGCCAACTGTCGCGCGCCCATACCTGCTCCCACAGGTAGGCCGTGCCGTAGCCCTCCGGATTGACAGGGTTGCCGGCAGCGCCATGGTTGCCGCGGTTGAACGGCAAGAAACGCGTCTCGGGTCCGACCAGCCGTGTCACCATGCGCACTTCGCTGGTGCTCACCGCAAAGTGCACCAAAGCGCCGTTGGGAAAGCCAAGCAGCGGCTCGGGCGCCTTGCCCTTCAACTGCGGCAAGCGGTCGTAGCGGTACTGATCGACGGCATCGTCGACCCGCTGGGTGAAGTCGGTCTTGAGTTCCACGGTCGCCACCGGGATGCCGTTCAAGAACAACACCAGGTCGATGCAGTTCTCGTTGTGCAGCGAGTAGCACACTTGCCGCACCACCCGCAGGCGGTTCTTGGCGTAGCGGTCGCTGATCTCGGCGTTGACGGCCAGCGCGGGCTTGAACTGCGCGAGCGGCAAGGCCTTGGCCAATCCCAGCACCTCGATGCCGTGGCGCAGAACGTCCAGGGTGCCGCGTTGGTCCAGCTGGGCGCGCAGGCGGTCGAGCAGGGCGACTTCAGCGTTGCGACCGTGGGCACGCAGCAGCTTGTCCCAGCTTTGCCGGTGGCCAGAGTGGACCCAGGCCAGCACGTCGTCGGGGAACAGGGCGCGGGCGCGGTCGTACTTGGCGGCGTCGTCCTTGGCGTAGTGCCAGCCGTGGGCGGCGAGGTGGGCGCAGACTTCGTTTTCGAACGTGGATTCGTTGTGGATGGCCATGGTAGGCTCGCGTGCTCGGGGCCAGCCACTGTGCCGGCGGCTAGTTGGCGGTCGTTAGGCCGAGTCCAGCCAATGCAGCGGTTTTGCGAATGCGGTCTGTCAGTTGATCGGCTTGCAGGGGGTCGGCAAGGTCAAAGACCAGGTCGGTCGCGTCCTTCATCAAGGACACGGCGTCTTGGCGAGCGTATGTCGGGCCGCCGGTCAGGATGTAGGCGCCAATTCCGCTGGTTGTGGCAGCAGCCCGCTCCATGTAGCGCTGCAGCGCGAGGATTTGGGTGTGAACCCCGCGGGCGGAGACGCCATCGTGCCGCATCAGCACGGGTTCGAGCATGAGGACGCGGTCGCCACCGTTCACCCAGTGCGTCGCGCACAGCCCACTG
>CAXRHS010000753.1:0-2549 GCA_964230235.1 Myxococcota bacterium | reverse complement strand
TGATGGACTGCGCCGACAACGTGGCGTGTACCGCCGACTTTTGCGATGCCACGTTGGGCGGTTGCATCCATGCGCCCAAGGTCGAGGCGTGCGACGACGGCGACATCTGCACCGTCGACCAGTGCCTGACCGCCACCGGCTGCAAGCACACTGCGATCGAGAAGTGTTGCGGTGGCAAACAGTGCGCCGCCAGCGAGGTCTGCATCCAGTACCCCGACACCTTGATGCCGTTTTGTGCCAAACCCTGCCAGAGCGGCGCCGAGTGCCCGACCTCGTGCTGCCACATGACCTTCAAGACCAAACATTGCCTGGTCGCGCCCTACCTCGACCAGTGTTGCGGCACCAAGGAATACTGGCCGACCGACCCCAACCCCTACGGCTGCGGCGTCGGCGGCAAGGGCAAGTGCGTCAACTATCCGAACCCGCAACCGCCGTACTACCCGTCGAAAATCACTTATTGCACGACGCCTTGCACCCAAAACAGCGACTGCCCGGGTTCTTGCTGCGGGTTGACGACCATGGGCAGCCAGCAGTGCGTCAATCCGGCGTACAAGGCCACGCTCTGCCCCAACATGTAGCTGCTTGCGCCAAGCGGCTAGCTGGCGGACACTGCCGGCCATGCACTGTCTCGCGCTCGCTGCTCCCGGTACCCTCGATCTCGTAGCGGCCGAGTGTCGCGATCTCGGGCTGCCCGTCAGCACGGTCGACGCCGACGGCGTCCACTTGAACCTGGAGTGGAAGCAGATCGCGCGGGCGCTGGTGCACCTGCGCATCGCCACGCGGCTGCTGTTGCACCTCGCGAACCACCCGGCCGACAACGGCGACGCGCTGTACCGCGCCGCGCTGCGCATCGACTGGGCCGAGTGGCTGACCGCCAAGTCGACGTTTGCGATCTACGCCACCGGCGATACCGTCCCGCCCGGCGTGGGGCCGGACGGCAAGCGCCACGCGGGGCTGGTGGACCTGCGCTTTGTCGGGATGCGGGTCAAAGACGCCATCGCCGACGAGATGACGCGGCGTTTCGGTCAGCGGCCGGACGTCGACCGCGACGATCCGGTGGTGGCGGTGGTGCTGCGCGGTCGGCAGGGGCGTTGGGGTTTCTATTTGGACCTGTGCGACCCGCCCTTGGCGATGCGCGGCGTGTGCGAAGTCAAGGGGCCGGCGCCGCTGCGCGAAAACGTGGCGGCAGCGGTGGTGGACCTGTCGGCTTGGAACGGTCGCACCCGCCTGCTGGACCCGATGTGCGGCTCGGGAACGCTGGTCGTCGAGGCTGCCTGCAAGGCGCTCGGCATTGCCCCGGGCTGCACGCGCACGTTTGCTTGCGAGCGGTGGCCGCAGCACGGCAAGGCTATGCGCAAGTGGCTCGATGCCGAACGTGGCGCTGCCGTCGAACGCGCGCGCAAGGCCATTGCAGATGCGCGCTTGGAGATCTGCGCAAGCGACGTCGATCCGCACGCGGTTGCCGCGACGCGCGCCAATCTGGAAAACGCAGGCCTTGGCGACCTGGTGCAGCTCGAAGTTCGCGACGCCCGCGAATTGCCACCCCAACCGGCCGGAACGATTGTGGTCACCAATCCGCCCTACGGCGAACGCATCGGCGGCGATGGCGTCGACGGCCTGTACCGCGCGATCGGGCACGCCTGGCGCGACAAGGGCATTGCGCGCGCCCACGTGTTGAGCGGCGCGGAGTCTTTTGCGGCAGCCTTTGGGTGGCGCAAGGTCGGGCGGCACGCCTTGAACAATGGCGGCTTGGATGTCGAGCTGCTGGCGTTCGAGCCCTAGGCCAGGTCGTGGCGGCACTGCGCGCATTGTCCATCCACTGCGTGTGGTGGACGTTTTCGGTGGTCTGGACCGCGTTGATGGCGCTGGTGATGGCGTGCACATTGGGGCGGCGCAAGGCCACGCTTGGCGCGGCGATGATGCGTGGTTGGGGGCGGGTGACGTTGGCCGTCGCCGGCGTCACGCTCGACATCGATCCAGCCGTAGCGGCTGAGCTGCGCCAGCGGCGCGGGCGAGTGCTGGTCTTCAATCACTCTTCGACCCTCGATCTGCTGGTGGGCAGCGCGATCATGCCACCGGGCGGCGTCACCATCGCCAAGAAAGAGATGAAACACGTGCCCGTCATCGGCTGGGTGATGCGGGTACTCGACATCCTGTTCATCGACCGCGGCGATCACGCGGCGGCGACGGCAAGCCTGAACGCCGCGGCCGAGCGCATCGTGCGCGAGCACCTGACGAGTGTCGCGGCGCCGGAAGGCACGCGGTCGCTCGACGGCGCGCTGGGTCCGTTCAAGCTGGGCCCGTTCCACATGGCGGCGCAGGCGCAGGTGCCGCTCGTCGCGTTGCTGTGGGTGGGCTGTCCGCGGCTGTGGCCGCGCAGCGCGTGGGTTCCGCGTCCTGGGGTCGTGCGCATCGTGCCGATCGGCGAGTTCGCGCCGGTGCCCTTGACCGAAGTGCGCGCCCAAGCGGGTACCGTGCGCGACGCCTTTGTGGCGGCGTTGCAACGACACGTTGGCTCCGCCTGACAGCAAGGGCCCGTAAAAAATCTA
>CAXRHS010000752.1:0-2810 GCA_964230235.1 Myxococcota bacterium | reverse complement strand
CGGCCAGCGCCTGGGTGCGCGCGCACGTCTGCTCGGCTGCCGCTTGGACGGCCTCAAAGATCTTGGTGTAGCCCGTACAGCGACACAGGTTGCCGCCCAGCGCCGCAGCGATGTCGACCTGGCGAACCTGTGGCGACTCGGCGCGCCCGAGTTCGTCGAGGTAGTGCGCCGCCGACATCAGCATGCCAGGGGTGCAAAAGCCGCACTGCGCGGCACCGCGTTCCGCGAACTGGCGCTGCAGCGGGTGCGGCTCGCCGCCCACACCCAGGCCCTCGACGGTCTCGACGTGCCGGCCCTCTGCCGCGACCGCCAGGGTCAGGCACGACAGGGTGGGCAAGCCGTCCAGCAGGACCGTGCAGGCGCCGCAGTCGCCCTTGTCGCAGCCTTGCTTGCTGCCCACCAAACCCAGCTGGTAGCGCAACAACTCCAATAGCGTCCAGTGGGTGGGTGCCGCGACCGCGTGGGCCTGACCGTTGACATGCAACCGCACCACGGCAATGCGCCGGGCGCGCGCGGGGTCGAGGGGCTCGGGCGTCGGCACGACGGTGGTCCTACTTGGCTTTGGCAGGTGGTTTGGCGCCTTTCTTGCCCTTGGCTGGCGCTTGGGTCGGCGGCAAAAGCGCCGGGCGTTCGCCAAATTCAAACCGCAACTGCATGGCGCCTACCGAGAGCTCAAGGTTTTGCAAGATGCGAAACGGCTTGCCCTTTTTGAGCGCCGTTCCCGCCGCCAGCGTACCCGTCTTGCTGCCGAGGTCTTCGACCGTCACCGTCCCGGCGTCGTACTTGAGCTTGCAATGGGCCTCGGACACCGTGGGGTTTTGGATGCGGACGTCAGCGGACGCGCCGCTGCCTACCACCACCTCCGGCTTGTCCAGGACCCAGGACTGCTTGCTTTCTCCGGCGACCAGTTTGCCCCAGGCAACGCGCTTTTCGGCCGGAGCCGCAGGCGCGGGCTCTTGGGCCAGCACATCGACCGTTGCGAGCAGGCCGACTGCGACCGCTGCGATGCGACGAACCCACCAGACCATGACCAACTCCTGCCCGGCCGCACGCCGCGGTCGCAAGAAGATGCGCCACGGCTGCCCGCAGCGTCAAGGCGAGCGCACCGACTGCGCGCTACTGCGGCGCTTCTGCCGTCGGCACCGCGAGCAAGCCCGCCAGCGCGGTGAGCGCGTAGACCCCCGCGCCGGCCAGGAACGTGAAGGCGAACCCGTTGGTCATGCACAGCAAAGCCGCGGCGCAGGAACCGACCACCGAGGCAAAGCCGTTCAGACCCCACGCCCACGGCACCAGCCGCGGGGCCGAGGCCGCAAGCCGCGACATGCCAAGCGGCATCAGCATTCCGAGCACGAAGCCGATGGCACCGACCAGCGCCACGGTGATGACCACCTTGATCAGGAAGTCTGCATCCTGACTTGCGTCCAGCACCCAGCCGTGCAGCGCGTTCGACACCAGCAACACCACTACCGCGACTGCGCCACAGGTTGCGACGGTCTTGGGCAGCGCCCCCAGGTCGCCGCGGGTAAAGCGGGCCGCGAAAAACGAGCCCAGCCCGGCGCCAACCAGTAGGCCCGCGAGCACGGCGGTCAGCGCGTGGGTCGGGTGACCGAGGTACAGCACAAACCTTTGCATCATGCTCACTTCGACCAGCATGAAGCCGATGCCCAGGCCCAGGTAGTAGGGCATCGCCCGCAGCGCGGCCGTCGGATTCGCCCCCAGCGCCGCCCGGCCGCCGCGCCACAGCGGCAGCAACAGGCAAGCCGTGCCCAGCACGATCGCGAGCAGCAGCATCTCCAGAAGCATGAACTCGCCGTTGAGCATCAGAACGGTCGGGTGCTTGAGCATCACGCCCAGCGTGTCATGGTGCGGCCGGTAGAAAAAGAACGGCCAGTCGTCGGTCGAAGGCCGCACCTCGTAGTGCTGATCTTTCAGCGCGTTGGCGACCGGGTCCTCGGCGCGCGCGATTTCCGCGTACCGCGTCGACGAGGGCTTGAGCGGATCGTGCAGCCAATCAAAGCCAGCGAGTTCCGCTTGCGCGCGCAGCGCCTGCACCGCTTTTTCATCAAACGGCGACCGCCGAATCAACACGTTGGCGGCGCGCGCCGACTCGGACCCGGTGTGGTGGCAACTCAGAATCGCGATGTGCGCTGCCGGATTGGCAATGCCGACATTCTTGGCGGCGGCGTGCATCATCGTCAGCAGGCGAACGACCTCGTCACCCTCCCAGCGAATCATCATCAGCACGCCGTCGGGGGTGAGGTGGTTCAGGTATTCTTCAATTGCTTCGCGGGTGTAGAGGTTGTTCTCGGACGCGGCGAACGCACCGGCTGCCGTGGCCGCCCACGTATCGACCAGCGACAACTGGATGGTGTCAAAGCGGTCTTTGCTGCGGCGCACAAACGTCCGGCCGTCGGCGACGTGCACCGTCAAGTCCGGTCGCTCGTAGAGCCGGCCGCTGTATTCGGCGAACTGACCGCGCATCACCGCGTTGGCGATGAGCGGGTTGATCTCGACCGCATCGACCTTTTGCATGCCGTGCATGAACGCGGTCAGGATGTCGCGACCGCCGCCCGCGCCGATGACCAGGCCGCGGCCCTTTGGCGAGCCGTGGTAGCCGACCGCCGTCAGTTCGTAGCGCAGGAACTCGTGACCTTCCGGCCCGGATTTGGGCATGACCGGCGTCGCTGCCGATGCGTCGATGTCCATCATGTGGCCGGTGACCACTTTGCCTTTGTACTTGGGCCCGAGCGCCCACGGCCCCATCGGCTGCTCGTAGACGGCGATGCGGCTCAGCGCATTCCAGCCCTCAA
>CAXRHS010000751.1:0-4473 GCA_964230235.1 Myxococcota bacterium | reverse complement strand
TCTTCGTCTTTGCCACAGTAGCTCGCCTGCTGCTTGGCCAAGGTCGCGATCGCCGTCTTGATGTCGTCGCACGAGCCCTTGCAATCCGGGGGGCACTGCTTGCAGCTGCCGTCGAGGCAAAAGGCCGGCTTGGGCGGCGCGCAACCACAACTGAAGCTGCTGCACTGCGCCTTGGTGGCCGCTTCGGCGATCGGCTCAAGCTTGGCGACGTCGCTGCCGGCCGCGATCGGCTTCTGGTAGCACCCGGCCGATCCGCAGTACGGGTATTCAAAGACCTGGCATCCCTTGGCGGCGGTGCACGTCTGCATCTTGGCGATCTCGGCGTCCAGCTTGCCGGTCAGTTCGGCACAAGTGCTGGGCTCGCATTCGGGGATGGGGCAGCCGTTCTTGTCCTTCTTGCAGATGCAGTTGATGGCGCAAGGGGCGCAGCCGGCGTCGCCGGTCCCGGCGCTATCGCCAGCCGCGACTTCTGCAACTGCGACTTCAGCAACTGCAACCTCGCCGGCGATATCCGCCGTTGCGGCGACTTCAGCTGGCGCATCCGCGGCGGCATCGACCGCGCCATCGGGGACAGCAGGCGCATCGGTGGGGGCGTCTGCGGGTGCGGCACTGTCCTGAGCGCTATCGGTCGCAGTGACGTCTGGCTTGCCCGCGTCCGCCAGGTCGCCGGCGGTGGCAGCGTCGGCCGCAACTTCAGCGCTTTGGGCTGCATCGGCACCGACGCTCGCATCGGCCGTCGTACGGGTTGCCGCTGGCGTCGGTTCGTTGCACGCAAGGCCCAAAACGGAGCCGAGCGCGATCAAAAGGCGGGCAATTCGGTGCATGACGATCTCCGAGACCACGCGCCGGCCTCGCGAAAACGCTACCTGATTCTGTGCCGGTTGACACGCGCCGAGCGAATTTGAACGTTCAGGGACCGCACGCTGACTACTCCGGGTCCACGATGACCGGTCAATTGACCACTAATGTGTCGATACATTGCCGCTCATGCATACTGTGCGGCCATTTTCTGCTCCCGCCATCGGTAGTTTTCCCTACCCGGCCTTGACGAAACTCCGCGCCGCGTGGCATCGTTGGCCCCGTGCGACTGCTTGGATCTCCCATTTTTTCTTGGCTTTCGTTCGCAATTCAACCAATTCCGCGCCAAACGGTTCGGGCGTGGACATGCAAAGAGGTATCTCACGAGTAGACAGTACTATTCCCGCACACTCGTGAGTCTCGCCGCAGCGGGTCTCACGGTGGCCGGGCCCGGTCATGCCGACGAGGCGTGCCCGCAGCCAACCTCAACCCAAGGTGTCGAGTCGACCAACGGCACCTTCACGGTCAGCGCCAAGGTCGAAATCAAGCCGACGCTGTGGGTCGCCAACGGCGGCCAGGACACCGTCTCCAAGATCGCGACCGACGTGAACAAGGAGAGCGCCCGCTACACCACCGCGTTTTGGAACGGCGGCATCGGCGGGGCTGGCGCAGGCTTGCCCAGCCACAGCCCATGGTACGGCCCGGCGCCCTCTCGCTCGGCCGTGGACACCGATGGCAACGCCTACATCGCCAACCGCGGTTTTGGACGCGTCGCTGAAGTGGTCAAGATCCTGTCCACTGGTTGCATCGACCGCAACAACAACGGCACCTGCGAAACCTCGTCGGACCTCAATGGCAACGGCAACATCTCGGCCAACGAGATGTACCCGATCGTCGACAACAACGGCAACGGCACCATCGACGACAACGAGATTCGCGACGAGCGCGTCGCCTGGATTCGCAAGGTCGGCACCCACGACGAGTTGGCGCGCGGCCTCGCGATCGACAAGCAGGGCTTCCTGTGGATCGGTATGTACAACACCATGCGGATTTACAAGATGGATCCGGCCACTGGCGCTGTGCTGGGTAACTGGAGCATCGGCGTTCGGCCCTACGGCGCGGCAGTCGATAGCAAGAACCGCATCTTCACCGCCTCGCTGAACGGCGCGAACACCCAAAAGCGCATCGACGCGACCAATCCGACCACCCAGGCGGCCTACAACGTCTCGATCGGCTACGGCATGGCGATCGGCAAAGACCACACCGGCAAGGAGTGGGTCGTCACCGCGCACCACAGCAACTTCGGCTTTATGCGCTTTGACCCGGACACCCTCGCGTCCGCGTTTCCCATGGGCAGCGCCGGCTACAGCCCGCTCGGCATTTCGTTCGACAAGGACGGCCATCTGGTCATGTCCAGCTCGCAGTATGCCGGGCAGCGCGGCGCCGCCAAAGTGCGCACCGACGGCTCGGTCATCTGGACTCGTCCGGCGCCAGCCGGCTGCGACGCGGGCGACCAACGCGGCGCGATCGTCGACGCCAACAACGACGTCTGGATTGTGAGCATGCAGCTGCACAAGGTCTGCAAGTACCTGGCGAACGGCAACTACAGCGCCCAGGTTGCAGTCGGCACAAACCCCTACACCTACAGCGACGCCAGCGGCATCGGTCTGCAGTTCAGCGATCCGACCGGCAAGGTGGTGTTCCAGTCAGACGCAGTCGGCCCCGACTTCAACTGGGCTGGTGCGCCGGTGTGCTTCAACGGGTCGGGCGACGTCAAGTTGAGCGCCGCAGCCGCCAACACCCAAGCGGGCCTCGGCTTCGCCAACCCGGCTTCCGTGGCGCTGACCCAGAATGGCGCGCAGCTGTGCGGTACCATTCCCGCTGGCGTGCAGGGCCGCTACATTGAGCTGACCTTTACCATCAAGATCGGCGGGTCGGTCACCATCACGGACCAGAGCACGGGCACCTGCACCATCGACCTGCCCGAGGCCAACAAGGCGCCCGTCGCGGCCTGTTCGAGCCCGGCCGTGTGCGCCAATGAGATGTGCGTGGGTGCGGCCAACATCAATGCTGGTTCGTATGACCCCGACGGCGACGCCCTGAACTACAGCGCCAGCCCCGACGGTCCCTACACCCTCGGCCAGACGTTGGTGTCCCTGTCCGTCAGCGACGGCAAGGCCACCGCGACGTGCCAAGGCACCGTGACGGTCAACGACTGCACCGCGCCGGCCATCAGCTGCCCGCAAAACGTGGTCGCAGAGTGCACCGGCGGCGGCGCGGCCACGGTCAACCCCGGCGAGGCCTCCGCGCAGGACAACTGCGGCGTGCCGTCGGTCACCCAGGCCGGCACCGCGAGCTTTGCGCTCGGCACCACGGCAGTCAGCTACTCGGCGTCGGACGCCGCCGGCAATACCAATGCCTGCTCGAGCACCGTGACCTTTCAAGACACCACCGCGCCGACGCTGGCGTGCCCAGCGGCCTCGACCATCGAGTGCACGGGCAACGCGGGAGCGTCGTTTACGCCTGCGGCGGCAGTGGGCAGCGACACTTGCACATCCGCGAGCGTCAGCAACGCCGCTGGTGGCTTCTTCGCCCTGGGCACGCACACGCTGTCCTACAGCGCGGCCGATCAGGCCGGAAATTCGAGCGAATGCGCGTCGAGCGTTACGGTCCAGGACACCACCGCGCCCAGCTTGACCTGCCCTGCCGCATCGACGGTCGAGTGCACGGGCAACAACGGAGCGTCGTTTGCGCCGGCAGCGGCCGAAGCCAGCGACGTCTGCACGTCGGCGAGCGTCAGCAACGCGGCGGGCGGCTTCTTTGCGCTTGGTACCCACACGCTGGCCTATAGCGCGGCCGATCAGGCTGGCAACGCGGCGCAGTGCTCGTCGAGCGTCACGGTGGCCGACACCACCCCGCCGGTCGTCAGCGCGGTCGGCGGTGGACAATTGTGGCCGCCGAACCACAAGTACGTCACCGTCAGCCTCGCGGACTGCGGTATCGCCGTGCAGGACGTCTGCAACGGTTCGATGTCGCTGACGGGCGCGCAAGCGGCGATCACCTGCGTGTCGTCCGACGAAGTCGAGGACACCAGCGGTGACGGCAAGACCACCAAGGACATCATCGTCGTCAATGGCACCACCGTTCAGTTGCGCGCGGAGCGCGACGGCGACAAGGACGGCCGTGTCTACAGCATCGGCTTTGCGGTCAAGGATGGGTCCGGCAACGTGACCAATGGCACCTGCAAGGTCACGGTCCCGCACAGCCAGGGCCCCAAGGGCGTCGCGGTCGATAGCGGCGCCAAGTACACGGTCTGCAAGTAGTCTAGCAGCGCGTCGGCCGGCGGGGAGCATTCGTGGGCCCCCGCCGGCCGCTGCGCCAGACACCAGCAGACTCGCAAGGCAGACCGACCGCCGACCCGCCGCCTGCCCCCCCCCCATCGAGCGCGGCCGCCGGTACCCATGCAGCATTTGAGGGACGACGTGACCCAAGCTGACCGCACCGCATGGCCTTCCATCTTGACGGCGCGTCCGGTCTCGACCAGAGTGTCCACTGGCCCCCGTCGGTTGAACAAGGCGCAATTGGGCGAATTCACAAACCGACTTGCTGCTCCGCTTCGCGCGCACCCAGACCGGCCACTGCGCCGGCGGGCCCGTAGGGCCCGGGTGAGCTCGA
>CAXRHS010000750.1:0-7292 GCA_964230235.1 Myxococcota bacterium | reverse complement strand
CCGGTATCGGCAAGAACAATGCCCTATTCGCCGTGTCGAGCACGCGCTTGCAAGTCGATGCTGCCAAGCGAGGCTACACCCGCCACACCTGGGGCGTCACCAACTGCAAGAAGAAAGACCTGGTCAACACGGGCGACCCGGCGCCGTTTCTCGCCGACTACTTGGATGCCCTGGTCTGCGAAGGCGCACCGGCGGCGTCGGTCGACGCGGTGACGGTACCCAATCAGCAGCTTCCATACCCAAGCAATTCGCCCATTTGCGATTGAGGTGGCCGATGCCGCGTGCGTTCCTTTCCCTCGCCATCGCCATCGCGCTTGCGGCCATTGCCGCCACTCCAGCCCAGGCCAAGCCGCAAACCGCTCCCCTGGTGGCCAGGCTGGAGGGTCCGACCCAGGTGCGCGCCGGCCAGACCATCACGGTCAAGCTGGTCATCACCCGGACTGT
Source organism: Myxococcota bacterium (assembly GCA_964230235.1). Classification (GTDB taxonomy): domain Bacteria; phylum Myxococcota_A; class UBA9042; order UBA9042; family UBA9042; genus SXRM01. The sequence goes on along the minus strand of CAXRHS010000750.1, from coordinate 6,848 downwards.
GGTCAACAAGCTACCGATCGCCATTGCGTGGGAGGTGCCAGAAGGCGCCAAGGTCGTCAGCGGCCTTCCAACTGGCACGGTCGATGGGCGCAGCAAGCAATTGCGCCTGGTTGTTCGGCTGCGCTTGTCGGCGGTGCCCGACCGCGATCTGGTGGCGACAGTCGAGGTCAAAGGCGAGGCCTACGGTGTATCGGCCAAGGCCGCCTACCGGTTTGGACGACCGGCGCCCAAGCTGCCCGACGCGGCAGAGCGCGCGCCCGGCGTCAAGGTCAATGGCAAAGTGTTGGGAACGGGCATTCCCGTGCGGTAGCACGGCGCTTGCCGTAGACGATTGGCTCGGCCCCTTGCGTGTTTCCCATGCCGTTGATTTCGCATCCATTGTCCCTCGGTCGGCGCGTCCCAGGCGTCTGGCTGTCGCCGCTGGCCGCTGCGCTCGACCGCGCACGCCTGGCCTGCGTCGACCGCGTTGTGGGCCAAGAACCGGATCGATTTGCACAAGCGCGTGAAATCGTTACCACTGCGCTCAATCTGGCAACCGACGACGCGGCGACCGCGGCAATTGACGCCCAGGTCGACCGCGAGGCCCGCCTGTGGCTGCAGCGGCTGCGTGGTGTTTCGCTGCGTTCGGCCGGCGCTGGCCTCAACTTGGCCGCAGCTTTGGACGCGGTGGTACGTTCCGAGCGCGGCGAAATCCTGGAGAGCCGCTGGCTGCCGGAGTCGCTGCGGCGCTTGGAGATGTGGGCCCTGGACCGCGTCAACCGCCAGTTTGGCAGCTATCCCTTGTGGGCAGAGCGAGTTGCGGCTGCGGTGGCTGATGTCCGGACGCCGCACCTGGTCGATCTGGCGGCCGGCAGCGGCGGCTTCCTGCGGTGGCTTGCCGCGCACCGGCCAGATCGCGGCTGGCGCTTGACCGCCACTGACTACGAAGCACAGTTCGTCGCCCAGGGCCACGAGATCGCCGCCCGCGCCGGCCTGCCGGTCCAATTCGAGCGCCGCGACGCGACCCGCATCGGCGCGTTTGACCCACCGGCCGACCTTTTCGTGTGCACGCAATCGGTCCACCACATGCCACCCGGCGTGGTCTTGCGAATGCTGGCTTCTGCAGTGACCTCGGCACCGCGCGGCATCCTGGTAGTCGATGTGGCGCGCGGCTTCGGTCATGCGCTTGGCATTGGCCTGGGCACCGCGATAAGCCTGCCGTTTCCGCCTTTGGTGCTCGATGGCATGCAGTCGGCGCGGCGGGGCTACGCTGGCGCTGAGCTGGTCCTGCTGGCGCGGCTCGCTGGCGCGCGGGTCGCCGAAGTCGCGCCGCTCGGCCCGGTCCACCTTGTGCTGCGGGCAAGCGCATCCTGAGGGCCTGGAAATGATTTACTCAATCATTTCTTCGGCCCGTTTGCCTGCTCAGTGGGTCGCCAGCTCGCGGCCTCGAAGGCCGACTCGCGGCTCCGCTATGTGCCGAGAGTGTTCAACTTATTATTCTCCTGCCCCTGAGGCGGACGGTCGCTCCGCCGATGAGCAGCAACGCGGCCGCGGTCGCTGGATGCAGAAAGAGCATCGCGGTTCAAGGTGTAACGGATCGTTCCCGTTCGGGCTGTGGGGCACCGGGGTGTGGTTCCTGAAATGGGGGCGACCGGCGGGATGGTGCTCAGACACACCTCGCAAATACTGCCGGCCGCTGAAGCCGCGGCCTAGGTGTGCAAAGCCTTGCCTGCGCAAGGCCAAGTAATCAAATACACAATCCCAGCCCGGCGCAGGCCGGGCTTGGTATCCTGAGCCCGCGGCTTCAGCCGCAGGGAGCAACACGAACGTCGCGTAGTTACACAAGTTGTGCCCAGCACGCGGTGGACCCCAATTGGCGATCCGCACCCGGGGCACCGCGAGCACCTTGCCAACCCGCGCAACCGCACCTAGAATTGCGCCCCCTTTTGGCCGCCCCGGCTCGGAGTCCCCACCATGTCGTTCTTTGGCAACAAGAAGCCCCTCAAGACCATCGCGCCGCTGGAAACCGCAAAGACCGTCTACGCCGATTTCGCAACCAGCCTCGGCGACTTCCGCATTCAGCTCTTTGTCGACCGCGCGCCACAGACCTGCACCAATTTCATCCAGTTGGCCGAGGGCACGGTCGCGTGGAAGAATCCGTTCAACGGCGCGGAAGAGCGCCGGCCGTACTACGACGGCTTGGTGTTCCACCGCGTCATCGACGGCTTCATGATTCAAGGCGGCTGCCCCAAGGGCGAAGGCACCGGCGGCCCGGGCTGGCAGTTCGGCGACGAGTTCCACCCGACCGCGCGCCACAGCAAAGCCGGCATCCTGTCGATGGCCAACGCCGGCCCGGGCACCAACGGCAGCCAGTTCTTCGTCACCCTCGGGCCGACGCCGCACCTGGACAACCGCCACTCGGTGTTCGGTGAAGTGGTCAGCGGCATGGACACCGTCGCCAAGATCGGCAAGACGCCATGCGGCCCCGGCGACAAGCCGCGCACGCCGGTCGTCATCCGCACCGTCACCATCGTGCGGGCGTAGGCCGTCGACTGCGGAGTTTTCCATGAAACGCAGTCTCTTGCGCGGCGCCTTTGCGGTCGGCTGCTTCGTTGTCGCTGCGTGCAGCGAGCCTGTGGACTGCGCGCGCGAACCTGCGCGCTGCCTTGCGCCTGCGCATCAAGTTGCGGGCGGAACGAGCGCCATTGCCGCTGCCCCGAAGTCCGATTCGCAGCCGGGGGCGCCAATCGGGCCGGGCCGAGCGCTCAAAGCGCGGGTGGGCGATCGCGAGGTCGAGGTTGCGGTCGGTCGCCCTGCGATGCCGCCGGGCGACACCATGGCCGCGCGGCGGCGACCGGCGGTGGCGCCACCGACCCAGTTGCCGGCTGCTCAGGCCGCCGATCCGCGCGCGAAAGTGCTGCGGGAACTTCTGGCCGCGGCGCTGCCGGCAATCGCCGCGAAGGACTTCAAGCAGTTGGCGACCGTCTGTTCGAAACGGTTTGCCGTCCAGCTCAAGGACATCGAGGCCAACCACGCCGAGCGTTTCTGGCGACACCTGGGCCGCTTTCCGGCGGTGCTGGGTTCGAGCGACGTTTTGTTTCGCATCGAAGCGGGTGAGGGCGAAGGCCGCACCCAAGGCGTGGTCAGCGCTGGCAGCACCGAACTCAAGCCCATCTTGGTGCAAGAAGACGGCCAGTGGAAGATCGACCGCTTCTAGGGCGCGCTCGACACATGGAGTTTGCAATGAACGGCAAGGTTTTCGCATCCCTGGCTTTGGTCGCGCTTGCGGCAACGGCGTGCAAAAAGAAGGAAGCGCCCGCACCCGCACCCGCAAAGGCCGCCGCACCAGAAGCCGCCAAAGCAGAGCCCGCGGCTGTCGAACCGGCAGCGCCCGCGACCGCCGCCGCCGCACCCACTGCCGCCACCGCGGCAGACGCGGAGCCCAAAGAGGCTGACCTGGCCAAGAATGCGTGGAGCCTGCCGCCGCGCGGCACCGGCGCCAAAGACGGCGACCGCTGCTATGTGCTGATGGCCGGCCGCGACCGCACCTATGCCGACGCGCGCAAGCCCTACAACTTGTTCGCGCAGGACATCGGTGAAGTCAAAGGCGACGCCATCACCATCAAAGAGCTGACGGGCGGCACCTACAAGACGACGGGCCTCTTCGTCATCGCCGCCGGCAGTCAGCCGGGCGAAGTCGCAGTCGGCGACATGGTCCTGGCCGAATGGGCGAGCGAGCTCAAGCACGCGATGGTGACCAAGGTCGAAGGGGAGAAAATCACCGTGCGCTACACGGACCTGCCGGACTCGTGGCCAGAGGTGCAGCTGGTCAAAGCCTTGTCGCCGCGCGAGGTCACCAAGCAGAAAGAGGGGCTGCAGCCTGGCAACTTTGCGATTGGCAAGGGCGAGCAGGGCCGCGACGAACTGCTGTTGCTCATTGCCGAGTCAGGTGACAACTGGCTGGTGCGCAAGTTCTCGCACCTGGTGGCGGTAGCGGCCAAAAGCGACTTGCGACCGATTCCGCTCAAGCCTGCGCTCAAGGCAGGTCAGCTGGTCGAGGTGCCGTGGGTTGGCCAGATGTACCAGGGCAAGGTGGTCAAGGTCACTGGCACCCGGGTGGAAGTGCGCGCCGACGGTGTGGCGACCAAGGAACCGGTGGTGGCGTCGATGGGCCAGGTCGCGCCAGTCGAGCCCAAGACCAAGGCGGACGACAAGGCGAGCACCAAGCCTGCCAAGTAGCGATTTCTGACCCGGCGAGGGCCGCGCGAAAGGTCGCGTGCTGGCCTGTGCCTCTTCGGGCCCGTAGAAAGTCTACTCGATTTTCTACCTTGGCCTGTTGCATGCTTGGTGGGTCGCAAGCTCGCGACTTTGCAAGTCGATTCGCCGCTCCGCTCCGCGCTCGTGTCAATTCGAAACGCTGCTTTGGTGCAATCACGCCGCGCGCACTCGCTGGGTCGGCTGGTCTCGCCTGGGCCTTCAGCGAACGACTAGCGACACGGTCACCATCACCAGGCCACCGCCTTCGGGCTTGGGGAAAAGCATCCGCCGAAAGCGCTCACTGAGGCACTGAACCACCGCGGCCGCCGTCATTGTCGACTTGGGTGCGGTCACTGCCAAGACGGTGCCTTCCGGCGAGATCGCCACCTGCAGTTGCACCATGCCGCCGACATTGGCGCCCCGCATGGCCTCGCGCTCGGCGCAGTACGTGAAGGCTGCCAGGTGCCGCTGCACGATGCGCCGCACGGTGTCGTTGCCGAGGCCGCCCGTGACTTCGACGCTGCCGATCGCGACCCGCGGTGGCGGCACCTCGCTCGAACCGGCACCAGCCTTGCGCAGCGCCAGGTTGGCGTCACCGTAGTACACATAGGCCAGATAGGTCGGGTCACCGGTAGCGGCGAAGCGTGCGCACACCTGCCGGACCGCTTCGGCCACCAACGCGCCATCGCTCGACAGCGCAGATTGATAGAACGCGGCAGCGGCGTCGGACGCGGCTTTGTCGCCAAGGGGCCACAGCCCACCAATGTAGCCGCTCGCCCCGGTCTCCAGTACGGCCGGACCCCAACCGTCCACAAAGCCAGCGGTGCGCTCGGCGCGCCCCACTTCGCAGGCGTTGAAAAACACCAGCGGATGGGCGCCGCCCCAATTGCCCGCCAGGCCCTTCCAGGCCAACAACGGCAATTCGCGGTCGGCAAGCTTGATTGTGAACTCGGGCGACGCTCGGTCGCTTTGGGCGCTCGCCTGACCATGGCCGGCAAAGTGCACCAGACTCACCGCCGTCGGTTGCCGGCCGGCCACCAGAGACTTGACCGCCGCGAAGTCGCCCGCAACTTTGCGAAACCTGTCGGCGCTCGCCCCAGAAATGGCTTTGAGCTCGGCGTCTTGCGCAGGCAGCGACGCCGCAGCCGCATAGCTGGGGGCAACGACGTACACGCCCGCGACTTCCAGTTGCGGCGGCGGCCGGCTCAACACCTGCGTGCCCGCCGTGATGTGCCAACGGGCAATCCGATAGTCCACGCCCAGGAAGTCGGTCTCGCCACCGCCCGGCTTGGGCGCCACCAGCAGTTCCCACGGCAACCGCGGGTTGTTGGTATAGATTTGGATGGCGCGCAGCTCGCCGCCCAGCTTGCCAAGCAGGGTTGCCAGCGCTTGCTTGAACAAAAGCGGCGTCGCGTTGGCGTACAGCTCCTTGCCAAATCCGCGCAGCATCAGGCGGGTTTCTTCCGCCCGATCCGCCGGCTCCGCCGCCGCAGGTTCTGCGCCAAAGGCCTGCGCGCCGCGCGAGATGCGCTGCACGAACCGCGCGTACTGGGCGTCGAGCCGCTGGCCAAGGTCTACTGGAAACCGCTCAAACCCGGCGCTCGGCTGCAGGTGCGGAGACTGCACCAGGATCTGCGCCTCGTCTGGCCGGCTGGGGTCCCCGCCCTGCAGCACCCACAGCGTCAGGTCCGGCACCGGATCTGCGGCGGCGACGTTGGCCGCAACCCCTTGCACGGCGGGCGATCTAGCGGGCGCAGCCGGGCTGGCCGGTGCGGGCGTTCCAGTTGCCACTTCGGCGGCACCGACGGTGATGGGCTTGCTGACCTTGGCAAGAAAACGGCCCTTGAACCAGAGAGTAACGAACACATCGGATGCCCGCCCGGCCAGCGCTGCCCGCGCACGCAGCTTGAAAATCGCCGGCGTGGAGTCACCGATTTTCGGCAGGCTGAGCTGCGCCATCGTGTCACCCAGCACATCAAATCCGGGCGCCGCCAAGGCAACGTCGATGGTCCACGGCCCCGGGGTTGCGTCGAGTTCCAACTGCAGCTTGCCCTCGGCGGTTGCCGCGCCCTGTTGTACCTTGACGTCTTGGACGACCTTGAGTTCCGTCAGGGAGACTTGCAGCCCAAATGTCTGGCCCACTTCGGCGCGATCTGGGGCTTCCAGCGTCGGGAAACGCTCGACGGGCGCAGGCTTCTTGCGCGGTGAACCGCGACCACCCAGACCGCCCGCGCCGCTGCCGTAGCCGCTGCCACTGCCCGAACCTCCGGCGCCTTTGCCGATTGTGCCCAGATTGCCCAGGCCGATGCTGCCCTCGCCCGAGCCGCCGCCCCCCTTGCCTGTGCCGCTCAGCCCGAGGCCGCCTTTGCCAAGCGCGTCGCCGACCTTGCCGCGGATGTCTTCGTCCGATTTCTTGTTCGCGCTGTCGCCGTTGTAGCCGCCGCCGCCGTCCTTCTTGGCCTCTTCCTTCTTGCGTTTGTCCGCGTTGCCACCGCCACCGGCCGATGGGCCCGGCGATTTGTTGGTGTCGCCGTCAGGCGGCGGTGGTGCGGCCGAGGCGGGCGGTAGCCGCAGACGCGCCAGGACAGTGCGCGCGCGACCGACGGCATCCG
>CAXRHS010000749.1:0-2130 GCA_964230235.1 Myxococcota bacterium | reverse complement strand
ACCTCGACGATGCCGTCGCCCGCCCGCTTGCCGGTGATGATCTGAATGGGATAGCCCACCAGATCAGCGTCCGCAAACTTGATGCCGGGCCGTTCGGCGCGGTCGTCGAGCACGACTTGGACGCCCGCCTCTTGCAGTCCGCGATACAGCGTCACGGCGAGCTCGGCCTGTACGCCATCGGCCGCCATGGGCAGCACCGCGACTTCGTAGGGGGCAAGGGCCACCGGCCAGCGGATGCCGCGGTCGTCGTGGTTCTGCTCAATCGCCGCTGCCAGAATCCGGGTGACGCCGATACCGTAGCAGCCCATTTCAAACACGGTTTCGCGGCCTTCTTCGTCCAAAAACGTCGCGTGCATCGCCTTGGAGTACTTGGTGCCAAGGTAGAACACATGCCCGACCTCGATACCCCGAAAGCCGCGCAGCTTGCCCTGGCAGCGCGGACACGGATCGCCGGCGATGGCCATGCGCAGATCGGCGTAATCCGCGGTCGCCAGGTCACGGGCCGGAACCACATCGACCAGGTGCTGCTGCTTGCTGTTGGCCCCGCACACGGCCGTTGGCATAGCCTTGATCTCGAAGTCCAGGACGGTGCGCACAGCGCCAGTGCCGATCGCCCCCAGATACCCAGGCGGTAGCCCAGTGGACTTGGCGAACCATTCGGCGTCGGCCAGAAAAATCGTCTTGCAGCCGAGGGCTTGCTTGACCTTGACCTCGTTGACTTCGCGGTCACCGCGCACGAACGCCACTGCCGGCGCATCGTCGGCCATGTAGAGCACGGCTTTGATGGTCTGGTCAGGCCGGCACCCAATCTGCTTGCACAACGACTCGATGGTCTTGGCGCCAGGGGTGTCGATCACGCGGGCAGGTCCGACCTCCCCCACCTCGGCAAATGCGTGCGGCGGCAACGGAGCCTTTTCGACGTTGGCCGCAAACGTACACGCATCACAAGCGACGATGGCGTCTTCGCCAGACTCGGCCAGCACCTGGAATTCGTGCGACATCGACCCGCCGATGTTGCCGGTGTCGGCCTCGACGGGGCGGAACTCCAGGCCCATGCGCGAAAAGATGCGGTTGTAGGCGTCGTACATCGCCTGGTACGAGCGATGCGCACCGGCGACATCGGCATCAAACGAATAGGCGTCCTTCATGACGAACTCGCGGCCGCGCATCAAGCCGGCGCGCGGGCGCATTTCGTCGCGAAACTTGGTCTGGATCTGGTAGAGGTTGACCGGCAGTTGCTTATAGCTGCGGATGTCTTTGCGCGCCAGATCGACGACGACCTCCTCATGGGTCGGCCCCACGCAGTAGTCGGCCTGCTTTCGGTCCTTGAGCCGAAGCAACTCCGGGCCGTACACCGGCCACCGACCAGACTGCTGCCACAATTCGGCCGGAATGATTGCCGGCATGAACACTTCCTGCGCCCCGGCGCGGTCCATTTCCTGGCGGATGATGGCCTTGACCTTCTCCAGGCTGCGAACGCCAAGCGGCAAGAAGCTGTAGATTCCGGCGGCGATGCGTCGAATGTAGCCGGCGCGCACCAACAGTTGGTGCGACACCGTCTCTGCGTCCTTGGGCGGATCGCGCAAGGTCGGCAGGTGCAGGTGCTGGACTCGCATGGACAATCCGTGAGGTTGCGGCGCCCAAGGGTGCGCGCCACACGGGTCAGGCTCGATCCCTGACCCGCACAGCCCTTGGCGGCCGCGCGGACGTCGCGCCCGCGTCAGCCGATCGGCTCGGGGTTTCGACTAGTTGTCGAAGAGCTCGTGCAGGGTTCGGGTGATGTCGAGCAGCGACACCCGGAACTGGTACTCGCTGAACAGGTAGTTGTCTTGCAACTGGCCAAGCTGCTTCCACTTCTTGAGCTCGGCCTCGGCCAATTGCACGGCCATGAAGCCGGGGTTCAGGGTGTCCTTGGCAACCCGCGGTGCGATGTAGGTCTTGCCCGACAGCGGATCGGTGAAGGTGGCGATGTCCTCCGGCGCAAGCGAGCTCGGCAAGTCGACTTTGGCGTGGTGACCGGCCAGGAACACGCGCGATACATCCAAGTACGAGCGGTTGTAACCCTGGTAAAGCACCGCCATACCGTAGAACGCGGCCTGCAGGGGCATGCGGAACCGGCTCGACGGGAAC
>CAXRHS010000748.1:0-2713 GCA_964230235.1 Myxococcota bacterium | reverse complement strand
GCACCGACACCGCACCGTTGATCGAAATGCTGCCCGCGCCCGCGTGCAGGTCGGTCGCGTTGACCGCGCCTGCGCCCCGGTTGATCCCGAGCGCGCCGGTCATCTTGTCTCCGGCGATGTTGACCGCGCCAAGGACAAGGCGTGCCGCCGCCGCGTCAGCCGCCGCAACCAAACTACGGCCAAACGCGGTGAACACGGCGAGCGCCATCACCGCCAGCCCTGTGAAGTACGGCAAGCGGTCGGCAGCGCCGGTCAGGCCCGCGAGGGCCGTCAGGTTGGCGTTGACCGGCTGTGAGCCGCTGGGGGTCACGACGTATTCGCCGCCAGACGGCGACAGTTCGCCCGCCTTGAGCGTGACCGGCGCGTTGGCGTCAAACTGGACCGGGTAGCGGTTCACGGCTTCGGCTTCTTGCCCTTGGCTTTGGGTGGTTCAACAGCCGCCATTGCGGCAGGCGTTGGGGCATCGGCTGCAATCACCGGCTCCGGCGCTTTCTCCGGCTTGGCGAAGTGCGCGCACGCGGCTGCGAGGTCCGCCTTCTCGCGGCGGCACCGCTGCCACTTCGCGGCGTCAACCTGGCTTTGGATGGTTGGAACGTCAGGCATCCGGCAACTCCGTGTGCTACTTCTTTTTGTAGGTTCCAGGCGGAGCCACCATTGGGTAGATGTAACTGCTTTCCCTTACTGGCCTTCCAGGCGTTAGGTCCGTCTGGTCGCTGTACGGTTCTTCTAGCGTCCTGTATTGCCTGGACCTTGGGTTTGTTGTGCCCGGCGGCAGTTGGCCCGCTGCCCGCAATTCTTCTATCGGGGCGTATCCGCCGACGTCCCCGAAAAAACCATACCCGTAGGTTGGCACAGTTTCGTCCTGCGCCGGGATGTATTGCGGATCAGTTGCGCGAACCGCGCGGGCCACGTCAAAGTGTCCACTGAACGGCTTTTGTAGTTGCTCCCGGATTTTCTGGTCGTTGACCTTGCGTTGGCGGTCTGCCCATGACAGCAACTCTTCGCGTTGCCGCATGTCTGCCGCCACCGATGCCGCTTTTTCTTGGCGCGTCGGGGCGTCAATAGCCCAACGTTCCAACGCATCCTGATCCTGCATTTTTGCAAGCCGTTGCGCGGCGATCCTGCGAACATCTTTATCATACATCCGGCAACTCCGTGGTGTCCAAGCGGACGCCCCAGGTCAGTGTTTCCAAAACGACGCCAGTGCAGTTCACGTTGACCTCATTGCCCACCAAAACGACGGCAATCACCGCCGCCGCCAGCCCGGCTGCCGTGGCGTCCGCGGACACCGGCGTGTGCGCCCGCCCGAGGACCGACACCCCAGCAACGCGGGTGACAACGCCGCGGATGGTGGTCAGCAGCGTATCGCCAGCAGCGTTTTTGGCCCACACGCTCGCCTCGTACTTGTACCGGCGCGCATCGGTGGGGGTGAACCCGGTTGGCACCGCGACCAGCACCGCGCCGATGGTCTGGTAGGTGCCGTCGGAGGGCACCACGAACGACACCGGGGCCAATGCTTCCAGCGCCGCAACATCGGCGGTCGCCGCGCTCAACGCCGCAGCTTGAGCCGCCGTCATGTGCCCAGCTGCAACAGCGGTCGCGGCAGGCATTGAGATGGTGCGGTTGTTGGACAGGTCGCCACCGCCAGCGACCGGGGCCGTGGTGTTGATCAGCCGTGCCGGCGGAACGCCCGGACCTTGCGCGAACCTGCCCATTGGCTACCTCACTTTTTCGACTTCTGGCGACGCTTGGCCGCGGCTTTCAGGTCGGACACGCGCGACGGCAGTTTCCCAGGCGGCGTGTCTGTCTCCCACCGATTCGCCATCGCAGGCTCATTGGCGTGCATCCACCGGCGTTGTGCCTCACTGCGGAACGGCACGGCTACACCAGGACGCGGTAGTCCACTTGCAGGGCGAATGCGCCAACCGCAGCCGCAGCGGTCTGCGTCACATTGGCAAACAGCGCCTCGCCGGGGGCAAGCAGCAAGTCTGCCGGAATCGCAACCAGCGGCAGCGGGAACAGTTCACCGGGGCCGGTGTACGCGGGCCAATTCACGCCAGCGCCGCCGGGGTTGTCGTCAAACGTCACTGGCACAATCACGTCGTTGCCGCCGGTCTTGACCATCTCGACCAGGCACGTTTGGCCGCCGCCCAAGGTCGTCACGGTGGACTTCGGGATCAGGTCAGCTGCCAGAATCTGCAAGGTCTTGTCTGGGCTGTTGTTGATGAACAGGAACGTGCTGGCAATGTCCACGCCCGCCGCGAAGCCGGCAAGCCCGAACTGCTGCGACTGGATTGCGCCAGCGTTCTCGGGGGTCAGGCCGTCCAGCGCCGACAACTCGATGGTCGCGCCGTCGCCTGCCGCAAGCACCTGGAAATCCCCAGTGCCGTTGAGCGTCACCCCGGTGAGTCCAGGGCGGGGTGCCTTGATCACCACCTTGCGCTGCGGCGGAACCTCAATCGAGGCTGCCCCAACGGTCAAGGTGTAGGTGTTGGCGCTGTCCAGGTTTTGGACCTCGACTTGGTTGGCGACGAAGCCCGTAAAGTCGATGTCCTGCGCGACGCCAGCAAGGGTGCCGCTTTCGCCGAAAATGGGTGGATTCGTGATCATGGCTTACCTCTGGTCTTGCCAAACGTCGATGTCTGCCCCGCCTGCACCGGGGTCGCCGGTCAAGCCGCCATTGCAGCCGCCGAGTTCGATTTGCAGGTTGCCG
>CAXRHS010000747.1:0-3072 GCA_964230235.1 Myxococcota bacterium | reverse complement strand
GGCGGCACCGTAGAGTTTGCGCAAAGCGTCGTCATCCTCGCGTCCGAGCGCCTCTTTGGCCTTGGCGGCATCCGCGACTTTGACACCCAGCACCTCGCGCAACTCCTTGCCCAGAAAGTCGTGCGCCCACTCGTTGAACTTCGGCAACCCCGCCCACAAGAGGGCGGCCATCGCCGGTGCCAAGGCGGCGCGGTCTGCAAGCGCAGTTGCCACAGTGCCATCCCAGGCCGGCGCGCCCTTTTCGGCGAGCATCGCCAAGAAGGCTTGCAGCCACGCGCGCTCGCCGGCAGCGGTGTGCAATCCGATGTCGCCGTCCCCTTCCAGAGCGGCGCCTGGCGGCAAAGCCCAGCCCAGTGCGCCACCTGGCTCAAGCAACTGCAGTTCAATACCGTCGTCTTCGTCCCACCAGTTGTCGTTGCGCACCAGGTAACGGTGACCACCTACCGCCACGGTCCAGGCGTTGGCAAAGCTGGGTTCATCGTCGTCTTCGTCCTCGCGCAACAACCACGGCAGCTTTGGGTCCTTGACCCGCACCGAGCACACCCGCACGCGCAAGTCGTCGACCAACGGCGTTTGCCGCGCACGGCCCGCACGCACAACTCACGGTAGACCGGATACGCTGCAGCAGCGCCGTGAAGTCGTTCCAGGTCTTTGGCGTGGGCTGCCAAAGACTTGACGGCAATGGCTCCAGAGAGCGCGAATTCCAAGAACGCAGCGGACCGTTCGCGCTCGTCGACTTTGAGCGCATGGTGGGCTTCGGCCTGGCGGGCTTTGTCAAAAGCAGACGCGGCCATCGCCGGCGCGCCGGCAGCCAAGAACGCGCGCGCCGCCTCTTGCCAGAAGCTCGGCAGAAAGTGCGGCACCTCGCGGCCGAGCTTGTCCGCAATCGCGTTGAACTCGTCGCGGGCATGGCCCGGCTTGGTCGCGGCACGCGCCGCCGCTTTCTTGAATTGCTGTAGGATGTCGAGCGCATACTTGGCGCGCTTGGGGTCGTGGACCAGGGCCCAACCGGGGAACCCGAGCGCGCGGCGACGAACGCGACCAATTGGCGCAGGCTCGGCAGCGACGACAAAGCCCAAGGTCTGCCATTCGGCATCGGCGCCAGCCAGTTGGAGGTCTGGGACCAACTGTACGATCCGCCGGTCGCCGAGAGCCGGGTGCCGATACGTCCGCGCGACCAACGCGTCGGTGTCGGGGTCGCCAGCCACGTCGGTGACCGCGGCGGGTTTCGCGTTGGTTTTGGGCATGGCGACCTCCGAAATCGACAGGGCGGTAGCCTAGTGCAGGCATCACGGCGCAGCAAACTGGCCCCATGCGCACCGCGCCGAGCCCATCGTGGATGCTGTGGTCCAGTCCAAGTGGCCAAGGGTCGGCGCAGGCACGCCGCCGTCGGGCAGTACGCGGGCTATTCGCCACGAAATTGCCACAGAAACCATACCTTCGGTTGACAATACCGCACCTGCGGCGCAGCATGACCCCAAGGCCTGGGCTCGCTGACGCGTGCCACGGCTGAGCGCCAGCGGGCGGCGCCAGGCTTGGTTGCTGCCCTTGGGGAGGACCACATGAGCACCCATCAAGAACGCGAGGCCGCGTACATTGCCAAGGCCATTGAGGCCCGGGGCATTCGCGGCGTCCATGTTGACGTGGACGACGAGCACGTGACCTACTTGGACGGGCAGGTCAAGAACAACGACGAAGAGGCCACCGCTGTCGAAGTCGCGTATGAATTGGGCGCGTCCGAGGTGGTCGACGGCCTGACCTACCCCGGTCAGCATGTGGTCACGCACCATGTGGCGGCTATCACCAGCGGCATCCCGGTCAACCACCACAAAGACAAGCCTGAAAGCGCACACTGAGCCCGCCGTTTGCGGTCGAGTTCGGGCTTCGCTACGGTACGCGACGGGTGCGGGCGGGCACTGACGCCTGGCACTGGCCCACAGCCTTGAATTGACGCGCAAACTGCCCGCTGCGGGCCGTTGACGCCTTCCCCAAGCCAGGCGCCTCCTGGCTAGCCAAGAAGCGCCAAACATGCTTCAAATCCACCACCTTGAACCGATGCACTGGGCCATTGCCGGCGCGACCATCGCCGGCGTGACCCTGGTGTTGCAAGCGGTCGGCCGGCGTTCGTTGGGGCTGTCGAGCGGCCTGGAAGACCTGTGCAGCCTCGCCAGCAACAACCCGGTGTTTGCGCACACTGCCGCCGAGGGTCAGGCCTGGCGGTTGCCATTTCTGGCCGGACTGCTGGTCGGCGGTGCACTGTCGGTCGCGCTGGCCGGCGATTGGCACATGCTCTGGCGAATCGAACCGTTGGACGCGTTTTCCGGCTTTTCAGCGCCTGCCAAGGTTGCCTGGCTTTTCGTGGGCGGCGTTTGCACCGGCTTCGGGGTACGCCTGGCCGGCGGTTGCACCAGCGGTCACGGCATCTTCGGGATGTCGCGCTTGCAGCCGGCGAGCATCAAAAGCACGGTGGCGTTCATGGCCGTTGGCACGGTTTTCAGCAACTTGATGTACCGGGTGGTGTGGGGATGACGCTCCTTTACCTGGCGCTCGGCGTCGTGTTTGGGTTTGCGCTTTCGCGCAGCGGCGCGGCCGATTTTGGCACCGTGCAAGGCATGTTCCTGCTTCAGGACTTCCAACTCTACGGCATTATTGGCGTTGCCGTCGCGCTGACCTTGCCGGGCCTGTGGCTGCTCAAACGGCGCGGCCACACCTTGGCGAGCAAGCCGAGCCACGCCGGCAACCTGGTCGGCGGCGCGCTGTTTGGCATCGGCTGGGCCATGACCGGCATGTGTCCGGGCCCGATTTTCGTCAACTTGGGCGAGGGCAAGCTCTACGCAATTCCAGTGCTGGCGGGCGCCCTTTTCGGCACCTGGTTGTACGGCCGCACCCGCGCCCGACTTGCAGCGCCGCTTGGCTTGCCCGCGATCAGCGATGCCCAAGGCACGCCCATCCCCGGGGCGTAGCCGCAAACTGCTCCCGCGCTGCGCAGCAAGGGCGGGCTCGCCGCCGCCACCTCGACAAGCCCGCCGCAAACGCCGACAATCCGCGCCCCCTTCCGAGATCGGAAGAGCA
>CAXRHS010000746.1:0-4758 GCA_964230235.1 Myxococcota bacterium | reverse complement strand
AACGGTCAAGAAAGTCCAGCGCTTGACCGTATGGCGCCACCACGGTCGCGGCGTCCATAGCCTGGCGTTGGAAGAACTGCAACGCCACTTGCAGGCGACGCAAACGGCAAGTGCCAAGCCAACCGTGGTTGTCGTCGGCATGGGTGAGATCGGCCGCAAGGTAGCGCACCTCTTTGTTTCCTTTGCCAAGTGCAAGGTCATCCGCGTCAACCGGACCGTGGCGGCCGACCGCAAGCAGGAGGTCAAGCCCCTGTCCGAGTTGCCGCGTCTGTTGCCACAAGCGGACGCGATCGTGGTCGCAACCGGGGCGCGCGACCCGGTTCTGGATCTCAACAGCGTGCGCTTGCCGGTTCGCGAGCGCCCGACGCTGGTGATGGATTTGGGCGCGCCTGCGCAAGTCGTCGGCTACCACCAACCGCACATTCGCTACTGCGGGCTGGACGACCTGCTGTCGCTGCCCACTGTAGCGCCGGACGACGCCGAAAGCGGCCATGTGCTCGAATTGGTCGAAGAGGGCCTGCGCGAGTTTGTGCTGGAGTGCCGCAAGCGCGAATGGGCCGGCATTCTGCGCGCGGTCCACGACAGCTACGAGGCCGCTTCCTACACGCAGCTGCCGCAGTTGCTTGCAACAGAAACCAGCGACCGGCCAGAGGAAATGCTGCGGCTGCAAGAGGCCATGCGCGACCTGCTGCGCAACTTCACCCGCGAGATCGTGGCGCACGTGGAGTCGGCGGCCGAAGAGCGCGCGCGCCCGGCGCGGCGGGGTCCCGCGGAGGGGCCGTCACGCCCGCCACACACTTCTCCGCGTGTGGTCATGGCTTTGCACGCGGGTCGATGCGCGGTCTTGTGCAGGTGCCCGGCGCCGAGCAGACGGGTCGGACCGGGCGGTGGGGCGCACAGTTGGACCGAATAGCGCACAGTTGGACCGGATAGCGCACAGGCAGCCGGCACAACTGCCGCAAAAGCGGAGCGAGGCGGCCAGCAAGCTGACCGCCTCGCGGATGGCGTGGGAGAGGCAGGAGGCACCGCGCTAGAGCGTTCCGCCGGTTTTTGGTCACTCCCTATCGATGACCATCAACCCAATCGCTCTGCGAACCCGGCACCTGTTAAGCGCTCCGCGGCAAGCCGCGGAGGTTATGAAATGAAATTTGGATGGGGAATGGGAACAACATAGGGATTGTAGCCGCCATCTGTGAAACCGGGGCTGCAAGAATCATGCCAGAGTGGCAGGCCTCGCTGTCCGCGTTTTGCCGACGAGCGACACCGACAACCGTCTCAGCTGTCTCATTTTGAGAGGAGAACGGCGAATTTTTGGGCCTCGATTCTCAAATTGGAGTCGCCAAAGAGACCCTGTCACAGCTTCTTGCCGGGCGGACCGAGATCCCAACCGCCTGAGATCCCGAGCGCCTGGCCAAGGTGGCGGTCGCACAGCGCGTCCGGATCAGCCTGCGCGCTGCGCACCGTGTGACAGCTGTCACACGCGGCCGCTGCGTCGTAGGCCACCTCGGCCCTTGCCGCAGCAACCGCGCGCAGCAGGTGGCCGTCCCCGCGTTCCGCCGAGTCCAGCGTTGCAGGTCTGGCTGCCGCAGGCCGGGAAGGCCGCCGTCCTCGGTTGGCCTGGTGCATCGGTTGCCTCGCTGGCGAACGTGGCGTGGGGCAAAGGGTTGCCACCGGCGCGGTTCACAGGCAGGCTACGCCCCAGCGCGGCAGGGGTGCGTTCGTTCGCCCAACCGCCACACCAGCATGATTGAAACGCGCGCAGAAATCGAAGTGTCCGCCGCCGTGGCTACGGCCTGGGCGACCATCTGGGATGTCGCGCGCTATCCCGAGTTCTTGAGCGACGTTATCGCGGTCAACGTGGCCCCAACCCAGAGCGCCCATGAATTGGACGCCCTGTTTGAAATGCGGATTTTTCGCACCCGCAGTTTCCGGTTGCGGCTGAACGGCGAACCGCCGCACCGTGTCTCGTGGACGCTAGTGGACGGCCAGCACTTGCGGGCCAATCAGGGCGAGTGGCTGCTGCAGCCGGTTGCGGGCGACCGGGTCCAAATGGCATATCGGCTGCAGTTGGACACGGCCGTGCCCGTCCCTGACGCCATCGCGCGGCGTTTGATCGAATTCAACCTGCCGACGGCACTGCGGCAGTTCAAAGCGCGCATTGAAACGCGAGACACAGCCGCGATCCCCCCCCGCGAGGCCGGCAATCGGTGGGCTTGACCATGCTTGAACGCTGCGAACCCGGCCGCAAGGTCACCTGTTTTGGCTGCCAGAGCCGCGCCTCGTCCGAGTGGGGCGCGCTCGATGGCGCAGATCTGGCGTGCCTCAATCAGGTCAAGATCTGCAATGTGTACCAGCCTGGCCAGACCATCTTCTACCAGGGCAACCCGTGCCTGGGGCTGTACTGCGTCGAATCGGGCACGGTGGCGATCCGCAAGACCGACGCCGAGGGCAACAGCGTGATTGTCCGGCTAGCGTGCAGCGGGGAGACGCTTGGTTACCGGGCCTATTTTGCCGGCGAACCCTATCGCGCCAGCGCCGATGCGCTGCAGACAACCCGCGTGTGCTTTGTCGATCGCCATGCAGTCCAGTTGCTTTTGGAACGGAACCCTTCGCTCGGATACGGCTTTTTGCGCCACATGGCCAAAGACCTGGAAGAGGCCGAGGAGGCCCGGTTGCACGCGGCCGCGCTGCCGGTGCGTGCGCGCATCGCCCACTTGTTGCTGACGTTGCGCGACCGATTTTCTGTTCCGGGCATGGCAAATGGGGCGATCGCCCTGGATCTGCCGCTGTCTCGCCAGGACATCGCGGCGATGGTCGGCACGCGGCCTGAGACTGTCGCGCGGGTCGTGCGCGCCCTGGAGACCGACGGCGTCGCGCACTTCCGCGGTCGGCGGGTCGACGTACCCAGCCTGAATCGGCTGATCGAAGAACTGCAAGCCGAAGACGTCTGACCGCCCAACGCCCTGAAATCGATGCACTCGGCAACAGCGCTGGGATTGCTTTGCTTGCTGCGTGGGCGGCGCGTGTAGCGCTGAGGGCTGACCGGCAACGGCCGCCTGTGGTCACCGGAGCGGCACGCGATCCCCTGGTGCGCCGCCGTCAATCGCCGTCGTCGTCGATCTCTCCGGTCAGCACCGGTCCGGCCCGCAGCGTCGCGCCGCTGGCACCGCCAAAGATGACTTCGAGGTCGCCGCGGGTCAGGGTCTTGACGCCCTGCCCGTCGGCCTCGATGGCACTCGAAGCCAGGTAGCGTTTGCGCTGTTGCAGTTGCAGGATGTGGTCCTCGACGCTGTCTTCCACCGCCAGGCGCACCACCAGCACCGGCTTGGTCTGGCCGATGCGGTGCACGCGGTCGCTGGCCTGCTGCTCGACAGCCGGATTCCACCAAGGATCGTAGTGGATGACCACGTCAGCGGCCGTCAGATTGAGCCCAACGCCGCCAGCTTTGAGCGAAACCAGGAACACGGGCGGGCCGTCGTCGGCTTGCGCCTGCGCCACCACCGCCGATCGGTCCCGCGTCGACCCGTCCATGTACGCGGTCTGCACGCCCATGTCGCCCAGGCCGCGCCGCAAGATCCGCAACATCGACGTCCACTGCGAGAACACCAGCACGCGCCGCCGCTGCGCCAGCAGGTCCGCGATCGTCTCGAGAAACAGGCGCATCTTGGCCGACTCGCGCACGGCCCGCGCTTCGTCAAACGGCAGCAAGTCCGGGTGGCAGCACGCCTGGCGCAGCCGCAAAAGCGCCTCCAACACCGTCAACGCGTTGCGCTCGATGCCGGTCTGGTCCACGGCCTGCAGCACTTGAGCGCGGTAGGTATTGCGGACCTTTTCGTACAGCGTCCGCTGCGGCGGCGCCATCGTGCAGCGCAGCGTCACTTCGGTCACCGGCGGCAGCTCGGTCAGCACGTCGCTCTTGAGGCGGCGCAGCAAGAACGGCCGCAGGCGGTAGCGCAGCTGGTCCAGCAGTTCGGGCTGCAACTCGCCCGCTTTCTCCACCCCATAGCGGCGCAGAAACCGCGCACGGCTGCCAAAGAACCCTGGCATCAAGAACGTAAATTGGCTCCACAGCTCCATCAGGTTGTTTTCGAGCGGAGTGCCAGTCAGCGTCAGGCGGTGGCGGGCTTTGATGGCGCGGGCCGCTTGTGCGGTTTGTGACCCGGCGTTCTTGATTGCCTGGGCTTCGTCGAGCACGGCATAGTGAAACTCGCAGCGCTCCAAAAGCTCGATATCGAGGCGCAACAGCGCATAAGACGTGACGACGACGTCGTACTCTCTGAGTTTCTTTATCTTTTCAAGGCGCTCTTCGCGGAGCCCACCGCGCAGCACCACGGTGCGCAGGCCCGGCGCAAACCGACCCGCCTCGTCGGCCCAGTTCTGCACCACCGAAGTCGGCGCGACGACCAGCGACGGATGGGCCGCGCGCCCCGACTCCTTTTCCGCGAGCAGCAGCGCCAAGCCCTGAACAGTCTTACCCAATCCCATGTCGTCGGCGAGACAGCAGTGCAAGCGCAGTTCGCGCAGCGTGCACAGCCAGTCGTAACCGCGTTTCTGGTAACCGCGCAGTTCGCCTTGGAATCCGGCAGGCAGATCGTAGTGACCGATGCCCTCAAAGCTCGCCAGCCGATCCGCGAACTCATGCCAGCCCGCGTCGCCCGCGCCATGTTCGTCCGCCAGTTGCAACAGCGTGGCAGCGAGAAAAGGCTCGACGCGCAGTTCGTCGGTCTCGGCGTCCCGTTGCGCGAGTTCATGCAGGTC
>CAXRHS010000745.1:0-2280 GCA_964230235.1 Myxococcota bacterium | reverse complement strand
CGCCGCCCACGAATAGGCGCGGGACAAGCCCCCGCCCTACGATGCGCGGCCGGAAGTCCGCCGCCCGCGAAGCCTGTATTGCAGGTGCTTGCGAGCGGTCGCCTACAGGTCAGCCGGGTACCACACTTCCAACTCGGTGATCTTCCAGCTGTCGTAGCTACCGCAGAAGTCATTGCGGCAGGGTGAGTCGCCGTAACCAGAGTAACTGTTGCTGGTGCCGACGCGGCAGGTGTAGTCGTGACCCAGGTTGCAGTAGCCGGTGGTCATGTTGCTTGCCACGTACCAGTCGTGGCCGCCGCCAAAAGTGGGGCCGTAGCTGTTGTGGTCATAGATCCAGTACAGATAGCTGAAGTTGTTGCCATTGTCGGCATGGTAGAACTTCTTGTTGAATTTGTGGCCGAGCGTCAGGCTGAAGACGAAGCTTCCGCCGCAGGTATAGCGATAGTCGTTCTTGCTGTACCACGAGCACCCGGCGTAGCCGCCGATGATGCGGCCGTTGTCCAGCTTGGCGACCGTGACCGTGTCTCCCTTGCCATTGCACTTGTTGTGGAAGGTGCTGGAATCGCCGCCGTCCGTCGATTTCTTGTAGCACAGCTTCCAGTTCTTGAACGGGTTGCCAACCCAGCCGTTGATCATCGCGGCGTAGGTGGGCGTAATCAGGGCCGAGTTCGGGAAGCCGCCGGTGCCGTACCACGCCACCCAGGCGGTGCCATTGCACAGGTCAACCGCCTTGGTCGCGTCGTTGAAGCGCATCGCGCCGGCCTTGGTTGCGTCGCAGGGCGCCGAGTCCGCGCCCACCTTGACACTGCCGTCCACCAGCAGATTGCCCTTGACCTGGATCTTCTTGGTCGACAAGGTCTGGATCGACAGCGACCAGGTAAAGTCGCCGTCGGTCGGGCCGTTGACCTGGTTCTTGAGCGGATCCTTGACCGTCAACGACCACAGCCCTTTGGGGTTCTTGCCAACCCAATCCTTGTTCATGTCGCCTTGGACGATCGCGGTGTCCTTGTTGAAGGCCACTTTGAGCGTATTGCCGGTCTTGCCTTTGGCATACAGCACATACGGCGTGCCCATGCCCGGGCCATAGAGTTCCAGGGTGATCGCCGACAGGTCCGAGGTGAAAATGTCGACGTTGACCCAGATTTCTTGCGCCAGGCCGATGTCGGGAAAGTCCAGCGAATCGCTTTTGCCCGCGCCATTGCCGTCGGGGATGGGGACCTTGACCCCGCCGTTGGTGGTGTCGATGAACTGGTTCCAGATGAGGCCATTGGAGATCTCGTCGATCATGTCCGGCGCGATCGCCGAGGCCGAGCAGTCATAGCTGCCGTCCGCTTTGATGCCGGCCATGACCAGACCGGTGCCGCAGGTCTTACCCAGCTGCGGCAACACGGGCTTGTTCTGCAAGTCGCCGTAGTTGCCGGTCTTGCCGGCATCGGAGATGGCTGGCTTGTCTTTGAGGTCGTTGTAGCTGCCAGACTGGGCGACGGCGGCAAGCGCGGCCGCCTTGGCGTAGGCCGACAGATCCGGACTGCCTTTGAGGTCCGCGTAGTTGCCTGTGGTCGCGACCGTGGCAAGCGAAGCGGCTTTGACATAGGCACTGAGGTCCGGCCCGCCCTTGAGGTCGCTGAAATTGCCGCTCAACGCGACGGCCGCCAGATCGGTCTTCTTGACCATACCCTCGAAAAGCTTGGGATCGATGGCGCCGGCTGCCACGCAACCGCTGCACTCCAGGCCCTCGGCGACGGCGGCGCGCACGGCAAATGCAGTCGATGCCAGCGCCTGGCGCGGCAGTTCGGGATCGCCGCCGATCTGGACGCCAAGCCACACGCTGGCGCCATTCAGTTCCTTGGCGGTCAACGGAGTTTTGGTGCCAAGGGCGTGCGTCCACTGCCCGCCTTTGACACCGATGTTGATCGGGCCCTCGAGCCACAGCGGGTTGCCGCCAATCTCTTTGTTGTACAGACCAAAGGTCATCGCGTACACGCCATCGGCGGCGGCGCCGCCACCGGCCGCTTGCAAGGTGCCCTCGATGGCGGAGGTGGCGGGGACAGCGGCAGAGGCCGGCGCTGCCATCACCGCGCACACGACGGTCAAGGTGCACAGGGCGATCAAGGTGCGGATAGCGGTCAAGGTGTAACCCAATGCGAAACTTCGATTCATTGGTTTCCTCAGAAAACGAGCAGTTGGCGTGCAGCGACCCGCTGGGATCGCGCACTTGTACAGGCGCCGACGGCGCCAACGCCGAGCAAACTACCCAATCGAGGCGGTCGCCGTCAAGGG
>CAXRHS010000744.1:0-5512 GCA_964230235.1 Myxococcota bacterium | reverse complement strand
TGAAAAGGATGGCACCCAGCACCAGCAGGTGACCCAGCGGTATGGCTGTCATTGCGTTCTCCGCCTTGTGCCGATTGGGCTGCTAATGGTGACCGCCGCCGTGGTGGGCGTCGCCGTCGTCCTCGTCGTCGTGGCTGCCCTTGTTGGCGAGCCGCGTCAGCTTGGCCGGCGGCGGCACCGGAGCGTCCACGTACTTGAGCGACTTCTTGGCCAGCGCGACGGCGGCCACTGCGGCGACCAGCAGCAGCACCGAGGCGAGCTCAAACGGCACCATGAAGGTGCTGTACAGCATGCGTCCGACCGTCTTGATGGTGCCGTAATTGGCGTAGACGGGGTCCGCGAGATCCACCGCTTTGGCGCCGGCCGTGGCGACCGTCAGCGCGGTCAACAACTTGCCAAACACGAAGAGGCCCACTGAGCCGGCAACAATCTTGGTCAGCGTCAGTTTGGCCGGCAGGATCTCATTGGGCGACAAGTTGAGCAGCATGATGACGAAGGTGAAAAGCACCATGATCGCGCCGGCGTAGACGATGATTTGCAGCGCGGTCAGCAGGTGCGCCGACAGCAGCGCGTACAGGCCCGCGAGGCAGAAAAGCGCGGCAATCAGCAAAAGCGCCGAGTGAATCGGGTTGCGCCCGGTCGTGGGCAGCAGCATCGCCGCAGCCGAACCCACGGCGCCGGCCGCGAGCACGTAGAAAATCACCAGTTCTGCCGACATGGGCGCTCCGGTTCGGGTCGAGTTCGCGCTAGGCCGCCGCCCCGGCGCGCTCGCGGATGGCTGCTTCCAGCTGCGGCCGGAATTTCTGGCAAATTGAGCGGATCGGCCAGGCCGCCGCTTCGCCATGGGCGCAGATGGTGTTGCCGTCAATGCCGTTGCAGGCGTCGACCAGCAGGTCGATCGCTTCTTCGCCCGCAGCGCCGGCGTCGAGCTTTTGCACGATGGCGTGCAGCCAACCGGTGCCCTGGCGACACGGTGTGCACTGGCCGCAGCTTTCGTGCTGGTAGAACTTGGCGACGCGGCCCATCACCGCAATCAGGTCGCTGCCTTCGGCGATGACGGTGATGCAGGCGGTCCCCAGCATGGATCCGACGGCCTTGAGCCCGTCAAAATCCATCGGCACGTCGATCTCGTCCTTGGTCAGGAACGGGCACGACGAGCCGCCGGGAATGATGGCCAGGATTTCTTTGTCGTCCAGGATGCCGCCGCCCAGGTCGTAGATGATCTCGCGCATCGGCGTGCCCATCGGCACTTCGAACAGCCCGGGATTCTTGACGTGTCCCGACACGCCGACCAGCTTGGTGCCGCCGTTCTTGGGAGACCCTAGCTTGCACCACGCTTCGCCGCCCATCTCCAGGATTACGGGCACCGCAGCCAGCGTCTCGGTGTTGTTGACGATGGTCGGCATGCCGAACACGCCGAAATTGGCGGGAAACGGCGGCTTGAGGCGGGGCATGCCCGGCTTGCCTTCGATGGACTCGATAAGCGCCGTCTCTTCGCCGCAGATGTAGGCGCCAGCGCCCGAATGCACGTACACGTCGAGATCAAAGCCCGAGCCCTGGATGTTCTTGCCAAGCCAACCGGCCTTGTAGAGTTGGGCGATGGCGTCTTCGGTGACGTCCTTGCTGTTCCAGTACTCGCCGCGGATGTAGATGTAGCAGGTGTGCGCGGCGATGGCGTAGGCTGAAATCAGGATCCCTTCAAGTTGGCGAAAAGGGTCTTCTTCCAAGAAATAGCGGTCTTTGAAGGTGCCCGGCTCGCCTTCGTCGGCGTTGACGACCAGGTAGCGCGGCCGACCGTCTTTGGGCAGAAATCCCCACTTGGTCCCGGTCGGAAAGCCCGCGCCGCCGCGACCGCGCAGGCCAGACGCCTTGACCTCGGCGATGATGCCGTCAGGTCCAAGCTCCAACGCGCGCTTCCACATGGCAAAGCCGCCATGTTTGAGGTAGTTGTCCAGGCGGGTGAAGTCGACGCCCAGGTGGCTGCGCAAAAGAACGCGCTTCTCAGGCATGGCCGGCCTCCGCGGGTGCGCCGTTGCCGTGGTCCGCGCCAGGCCAGCCACGCGACGGGCCAAACTTGAGGCCTTGTTCCTGCAGCTCGGTCAGCAGCTGTTGGAACTCGGCCGGCTTGACCTTGAAGTAGTCTTTCTTGTTGATCTGCAACGTCGGCGCGCGTTCGCACGCGCACAGGCACTGCACGGCTTCCAGTGTGAAAAGGCCGTCTTCGCTGGTCTCGCCGGGCTGGATGCCGAGCGCTTCGACCGCGACCCGCACCAGATCGTCGGCGCCCAACAAATAGCAGCTGACGTTGGTGCAGATCTGCACGTGGTAGCGACCATGCGGCTGCTTGTACAGCATGGTGTAGAACATCGCAGTCGCCAGCACCGCCGACTTGGACAGTCCCAGTTCGCTCGCCACCAGATCGAGCACGGCCGGCGAAAGCCAGCCAAACTCTTCTTGCGCCAACCACAGCACCGGAATCAGCGCGCCCTGCTTGCGCGGGTAACGCCCGACGAGTTCCGCCACGCGCGCCTTGGCCGTGGCCGAGAAGGCCACACCGCTGCTGCTGTTTTCTGCCATCGCCGTGCTGCTTTGCGCCATCACTGCCTCGCGGCCCGAGCGTCCGCCGTCGCCGACCGGGTGCCCCATCGACCTGGGGGCGGCCGGACCGCGCGCGTGTGTAGCCCCGAGGGGCATGCGCTGTCAAGTTGCCGCGACCGCGGTCGTTTGGTTACCCTTGCGCGCCGCGGTGTTGGCTACCGCGGCCAGGGGTACGATGCGCGGGTTCATTTTGGCGGCGGGCCTGGGGACGCGGC
The DNA here is from genome assembly GCA_964230235.1 of Myxococcota bacterium. Taxonomy (GTDB): domain Bacteria; phylum Myxococcota_A; class UBA9042; order UBA9042; family UBA9042; genus SXRM01. Next base: position 2,699 of record CAXRHS010000744.1, on the reverse strand, counting down.
TGCGGCCGTTGACCGATGTCCTGCCCAAACCACTGGTGCCAGTCGCCGGCGTGCCGCTGTTGCGGCGCGCGATTGGCCAGCTGGCCGGCGCCGGGGTGCGCGAAATCGGCATCAACACCTTCCACCTGGGCGCGCAGATTGCGGATTTCGTCGGCGACGGCGCGCAATTTGGCGTGCGCGCGACGGTGTTTGCCGAGGCGCCGGCCATTCTTGGTACGGGCGGCGGTCTGAAAAACGCCGAGGCGTTCTTGCGCGGCGGTGGCGGTGCGTTCGTGCTCGCCAACGGCGACGTCTGGCACAGCTTCGATCTGCGGGCGCTGCTGGCCGCGCATCGGCCCGACGCGCTGGCGACGTTGGCCGTCTTTCGCGCGCCGCACCGGCCCGAATTGCATCAGGTATTCGTGCGGGCCGGCGGCGACAACCGTGGCGAGGTCGCGCACATTCGCGGCGCGCCGACCCCGTCGCCGGCCGACCACGCGGTCATCTATTCGGGCGTGGGCGTGTACTCAACGCGGCTGCTCGACTTGCTGCCCGGTGGCGGCGTCGAGGCATGCCTGGTCCGGCAGGGGCTGGTGCCGGGCCTGGCGCAGGGTTTGCGGGTCGATACGGTGGAGTTGCCAGGCGCCTGGTTCGATTGCGGCACCCGCGCAGAGGTGTTGCGGGCGAGTGCCTATGCGCTGCGGGGGCGGGCGGCGGCGCGGCCTACTTGAGCCAAAACTGCAACTCGCTATCGCCAAGCTTGATGCGGTCGCCGTCCTTCAAGAACACTTTGTGCACCTGCTGACCGTTGACCAGCACCTTGTTCTGCGAGTTCAGGTCGGCGATTTCGTAGCGCATCTGGTCGATCTTGAGCGCGGCATGGCGGCTCGACACGCTGGCGTCGGGTAGCACGATGGTGTTGCCTTTGATGCGCCCCAAGGTGGTGACGTCGTCGTACAGGTAGAACTCTTGGCCGGCACAGGGCCCCGCAATGGCCGCCAGGCGGCCACGGTGTGGTCCTTCTGGCTTGGCTGGCCCGGAGTCGGCGGCGGCAGCGGGCGCATCGCCTTTGCGGCGCGACACGAACACGATGATGCCGATAATCAGTCCCAACCCGAGCAGGCCGCCGATCGCCATGCCAGCCCACTTGAGCCACTTGTCCCACGGCAGCGCGGGTGCCGGAATGCGCACGTCGTTGACGACGCCTTCTTCGGTGGCGCCGTCCTTGAGCTTGGCCTTGAGCACGATGTTGTATTTGAGGAATTCCTTGTTGCCCTTGATGGTTTCGCCGTGGCTGGGCAGCTCGGCCAGCTTGCCGCGGATGATGAACTGCTTCTTGATGCGCGCGCCGATCGAATCCCAGGCACCGGCGATCTGCACCAGTTCTTTGACCGATTTGTAGACGCCGTTGGTGTCGTTGGCCGTGGACTGCAAAAGCGTCAGGTACTTCTTGTCGTCCGGGGCAAAGCCGATGACCAGCACACGGATGCTCTGGTCGCTGTAGCGTTCGATGATGCTTTTGCGTTGCTTCTCAATCTTGGCGACGTCGGTCTCGCGGTCCTTGCCGTCCGACATCACAATCAGAAACTTGCGCCGGGTTTGCGACAGCTTGTCGGCGTTGTCGGCCATGTAGGCCAGCGCTTTGTCGATGGCGGTCATCGCCTGTGGCTTGAGCGATCGCTCTGCCTTGGCGGCCCCTTGGATGGTGGCGTTGCCTTCGTCGTCGGCCGACGGGCCTTTGGCGTTTTCGACGGCCGTCTGGGCGCTGGTAAAATTGGACGACCAGGTGCTGATCGGCTCACTGGCGTTGCTGTTGTGGTACTGCAGCACGGCCACTTTGTCGTTGCCGCTCAGCATCTTGATGAGCCGGACCGCACCTTCTTTCTCGGTCGAGTACACCGAGATTTCTTCGCCAGTTTGCAACTGATAGTTGTTCGACGCATTGAGGAGAATGCAGATCGCCACCGGCTCCTTGGCGGCATCGGCGGTCTCGATCTGCACGTCGACCAGGTTGAGTTTCTGCCCACTGGCCAGAATCTCCAGGTCGCCGGGCTCGATCTTTTTCATCGGCTCGCCGTCGGCGTCCAAGATGTCGGCGTTGATGGTCAGCATGTTGGTCGCGGTGTCAAACGCGACGGCGTCGAGCAGCACCCGCTTCTCGGCTTGCGCAAAGGTGGTGGGCGCGAGCAACGACCCGATCATGGCGATCGCGGTCAGGCCCACGAACAGGCGCCGGCGTGCGAATTGCATCAAAAACTCCTCATGTTCGACACGGCGCGGCGCCGCGTCGTCGGCGCAAGCCCCGTCAGCCTGGCGCCATGGCCTATTCCAACGACTTGAATTTGAGCTCGGTGCGGCCCAGGCGAATCTTGTCGTTGTCGATGATGTCGTAGCGGGTGATTTTGCGGTCGTTGACGAAGGTGCCGTTGGTCGAGTCCAAGTCGCTCACCGTGAACACGCCGTTTTCATGGCGAATCACCGTGTGCTTGCTCGACAGGTAGGGGTCGGTCAGCACCACGTCGCAGTCGGCCGCCGTGCCCATGGTGTTCTTGCCGTCGACCAGACGAAAATCGCGGCCGCGCAGTTCGCCGTTGAGCACGACCACCCAGCCGACCACTGGCTTGAAAGTGCTGCGGTTGATCGCGCCAATGTCGATGGCGACCGTGCGCTCGGCGCCGCCGAATTCTTCTTGCGCCTGCTGCGCTTCCGGCTCCGCTTTC
>CAXRHS010000743.1:0-4449 GCA_964230235.1 Myxococcota bacterium | reverse complement strand
GACGCCGGTCGCACGGCCGGCCTCGACCCGCAGCGGCGGGCCGTCTTCGCGCTCGACCTGCAGCCAACCTTCGAGAACAACGGTGTATTCGTCGAACTCCGGGCGTTGGCCAGGCTCCAACCAGCCTGGCGGGCTTTGCATGCGGGCAATCGACGTTCGGCGCTCGCCGTTGTTGACCCGGCCGACGAACTCGTCAATCAGCTTGGGCTTGTTGCCGGCGGCTTGGATGCGGGTGGGCTTGGGGATGAGGGTGGGCATGGGTGACCTCTGTCGCCAAGAATGGCCTGCAAAGCGCGGTCAGGCAACCCCTTGCACCGCGCCCCAACACCGGGGATACCACGCGCCCCGCCCGCCCGGGCGATCCGGAAACGCGACCGATGACCACCGACAGCAACAAGACCGATTCGCAAGAAACCCATCGCCATGGCTACGATTTTTCGGCCATCGAGGCCAAGTGGCAGCGCCGCTGGCTGGCTGACCGCACGTTTGCCACGCACAACGACAGCGGGCGCAACAAGACCTATGTGCTCGACATGTTCCCCTACCCATCGGGTGCCGGGTTGCACGTCGGCCATCCAGAAGGCTACACGGCCACCGACATCTACTGCCGCTATTTGCGCATGAATGGCCACGACGTGCTGCACCCGATGGGCTGGGACGCCTTTGGGCTGCCGGCCGAGCAGTACGCGATCAAGACTGGCACCCACCCGGCGGTCACCACCCGCGCCAACGTCGCGACCTTTCGCAAGCAGATTCAGGCGCTGGGGTTCAGCTACGACTGGGACCGCGAAGTCGATACCACCGATCCCAGCTACTACAAGTGGACGCAGTGGATCTTCCTGCAATTGTTCAAGCGCGGGCTCGCCTACCAAGCCGAGGTCCCGGTCAACTGGTGCCCGGCGCTCGGCACCGTGCTGGCCAACGAAGAAGTCATCGACGGCAAAAGCGAGCGCGGCGACCATCCGGTGGTGCGCATGCCGATGCGGCAGTGGATGCTGCGCATTACCGCCTACGCGGAGCGCCTGCTCGGCGACCTCGACAGCCTGGACTGGCCCGAAGGCATCAAGGCGCAGCAGCGCACCTGGATCGGCCGCTCAGAAGGTGCCGACGTCGATTTTGCCATTGACGGCGGCCTTGGCACGTTGCGCGTGTACACCACGCGGCCGGACACGTTGTTTGGGGCGACCTACATGGTGATCGCGCCCGAGCACCCGCTTTTGGACACCATCACCACCGATGGGCAGCGCGGCGCCGTGCAAGCCTACGTGGCGCAGGCCCGATCGCGCAGCGACCGCGACCGCACCGACGACAGCCGCCAAAAGACGGGGGTGTTTAGCGGTCGCATGGCCGTCAATCCGTGCACCGGCGCGCCGATCCCCATTTGGGTCGCCGACTACGTGTTGGGCGGCTACGGCACCGGCGCGATCATGGCTGTGCCCGCGCACGACAACCGCGACTTTGCGTTTGCGACGACCTACGGCTTGCCGATTCGGCAGGTGGTCAGCCCCAACGGTCAGGCCCAACCCGAACCGCTGGCGCAGGCGTTCACCGACGACGGCATTGCCATCGACAGCGGCACGTTTTCTGGCCTGACGACGGCTGCCTTCAAGGCGGCGATCGCGACCTGGCTGACCGAGCGCGGCATCGGCGAACGCAAGGTCAATTGGAAGCTGCGCGACTGGGTGTTTTCGCGGCAGCGCTACTGGGGCGAGCCGATCCCGATCTACTACGCGGTGCTGGCCGCGGACGGCAGCGCTTTGGGGCAAGGCGAGCTGCAACCGGGCGACGTCGCGGCCATGCTCGCAGCGGGTGCCGCCCGGCTGGACCACGATCGGCCGCAGCCGGTGCCTGAAGCGCAGTTGCCGCTGGTGCTGCCCGAGACCGAGGACTTTGCCCCCACTGGCAATCCCGAGCCGCCGCTCGCCAAGTGCCACGCCTGGCGCTACTTCGTGCAAGACGGCGCGTGGTTCGCGCGCGAGACCAACACGATGCCGCAGTGGGCCGGCAGTTGCTGGTACTACTTGCGCTACTTGGACCCCAAGAACGCGGACGCGCTGGCCAGCCCCGCAGCGATCGCGCGCTGGCTACCGGTGGATCTGTACGTCGGCGGTGCCGAGCATGCGGTGCTGCATCTGCTGTACGCGCGCTTCTGGCACAAGGTGCTTTTCGACTGCGGCGTCGTCCAGCAGCCGGAGCCGTTTCAGCGGCTGGTCAATCAGGGGATGATTCTGGGCGAAGACGGCGAAAAGATGTCGAAGTCGCGCGGCAACGTCATCAACCCCGACGCGATGCTGCAGGTTTTCGGCGCGGACGCTTTTCGGCTGTATGAGATGTTCATGGGGCCGCTGGAGGCGGTCAAACCCTGGGCGACCGCGGGGTTGCACGGCACGCGGCGGTTCTTGAACCGGGTGTTTGCGCTGTTTGAGAAGCCCGTGGTGGATACACCTGCCGACGACACGATCCGGCGGGCGCTGCACAAGACGATCGCCAAGGTCGGCGACGACACGCGCGAACTGCGCCTGAACACCGCGGTCGCGGCGATGATGGGGCTGCTCAATGACCTGGTCCGCCTCGACCAGCTGCCCCGCGAAGTCGCCGAGCCCTTTGCCCTGTTGCTTTCGCCGTACGCTCCGCACCTGGCAGAGGAACTTTGGCAACGGTTGGGTCACAGCGAGTCGTTGGCCTGGCACCGGTGGCCGGCCCACGATCCGGCGCTGTGTGTCGATGACACGGTCGAGATTCCGGTCCAGGTCAACGGCAAACTGCGGGCGAAGCTGACCGTCGCCAAGGACACGCCCGTCGAGGAACTGGAGCAGCTGGCGCTTGCCGATTCGCAGGTCGGCAAGTGGACTGCAGACAAGGTGGTCGCCAAGGTCATCGTGGTTCCAGGACGCATGGTCAGCGTCGTAGTCAAGTAGCGATAATTCTACGCAGTTTTTGAGGCGGGCGACCCCCGATTCGCCGCGCGCTTGCGCGCCGCCGCCATCCTGGCCAGAATCGGCCCGCGTTGGGCGGCGAGGCGAAGATGGCGCGCATCTACTATTACAGCGACGAAGGCGAGTTGATGGAAGCAGTGGTTGGCGCTGTCCAGCCCGAGGTCTACATCGGTCGTCAGTCCAGTTGCCTCATCCGTTCGGCCGGTCAGAGCGTTTCGCGCCAGCATGCCCGCGTGATCTGGCACGAGGGCCGCTACGTACTGGAAGACCTCGGGTCATCGAACGGCACGTTTTTCAACGGTGAGCGCCTCAACGCCCACCAGATGGTATTTCTGGTCGACGACGCGCTTTTCGCATGTGGCCAGTTTGAACTGCGGCTGTCGTTCGACGAGGACGACTTCGCGTTTGAGGCCGACGGCGCGTTTCCGCTCGCGCACAGTTCGTCGCCATACGCACCACCTCCGCCGCCACCACCGCCACCGCCACCTGCACACGCGGCACCGCCCCCACCGCCTCCACCACCGCCACCGCCACCACCTCCGCCACCCCGCGTCAGCGAGCCGGTCGCGCCACCGCCGCCACCGCCGCCGCCGGCCGTTCGCATCAGCGAGCCGGTCGCGCCACCGCCGCCGCCACCTCCACCGCCGCCGCCCCCAGCCGCCCGGCAGGGCACGGCGCCGTTTGGCGCTGCGCCGGCGGTCGCACACGCACAGCCAGACCAATGGGTCGACGCCGACGGTTTCACCGAGCCGGCGATTGCGCCACTGCGGGCTCCACCTCCACCGCCGCCACCGCCACCCGCCGCGCGCGCGCCGTCGGGCGCCGTCGCAGCCTTTGTGGTGCAGGCGCCGACCTCCATGGAAGCGGCCCATCCCGAAGACGCGCTGCCCGATCTGGCTGCACCGGCCGTAGTTGTCGCGGCTTCGCCTGGTCCAACCCTGGCGTACCGCCCCGGTCCGGCCGAATCCGTACCCCCGCCGGCGCCGACCAAGGTACCCGACACCGCCACCATTGACGCCTACGAGCCCGACGCCGCGGAGTTTGACGCCGAAACGGAGGCTGCCTACGTCGAAAAGGTCGCCGTAGGTGGCGCGCAGTTGCAAGATCTCAAGCGACTGGCCGAGATGCTGGCCCAGGCCGAGGCGGAAGAGGCGCGCCTGCAGGCAGAGCTGGAAGCGGCCCAGACCCAATTGGCTGAATTGCGCGCTGAAAATGCGGCGCTCGCGGAACGCGCCGCGCAAGCCGACGTCGCCCAACCATCGCTTGTCGCGTCTGGCGGCGAAGACACCGGGGCCCTGCGGGCAGCACTGGATGCCGCAACGGGCGCACTGCAGCAGGCCAACGATGCGGCAAGTGAGGCAGCTGCGCAGGCGGCGGCTGCACAGGCGCGCGCGGAGGCGGCCGAGTCCCAGCTTGCGAGCTCGCAGGCAGGCCTGCAGGCGCAGGTGGCAGAGCTGCAGGAACTGGTCGACGGCTTGCGGTTGACCAGCCGCCTGGCCGAAAAGGACATGGA
>CAXRHS010000742.1:0-3054 GCA_964230235.1 Myxococcota bacterium | reverse complement strand
GACGTGGTGTTCTTCCACTATTCTGGCCATGGCCAGCAGATCCCCGACGACAACGGCAAGCCCGACGAAGCCGACGGCTACGACGAGGCGCTGGTGCCCTACGACAACAAGGGCACCAAAGACTACGGCAACCACATCCGGGACGATGAAATCGGCGCGTTGCTCGCAAAAGCAGCGCAAAAGACCCAAAACATCGTCATTTCCTTCGACTCGTGCCACTCCGGCACCGCGACGCGCGGCGCTCCGGGCGATCCCAAGAAGCTGCGCACGCGCGGCAGCCGGCCGATGCACCCGCCGGCGACCGAACGAGGCAATGCAGCCGACGGCACCGCCAGCTGGGTCCCGGCAGGCGAAGCCCAAGGCGCCGGCTACGTGTTCATTTCGGCGGTGCGCGCGGACCAGGAAGCCAATGAGGACCGCGATCCGGCAAGTGGCTCGCCGATGGGTGCATATTCTCTGCTGCTCGTGCAGGCGCTGCACGACGCCGGCCCCAAGACGACCTACCGCGACCTGGTCGAACGGATTGGCGCGCAAATCGTGGTGCGTGTCAGCGACCAGAACCCGCAGATCGAAGGCGACGCGGACAAGCGGCTGTTTTCTGGCGAGTGGTCGGCGCCGTCCAAGTTCTTTCGGGTGCGGCCGCTCAACGCCGATGGCGAACTGCCGATCGAGGCGGGCTCACTGCACGGCATGGCGGTCGGCTCGGAACTCGACGTTTTGCCGGTGGGCGCGCGGGCCGACGGCGAGGGCAAGCAGGTGCTGGCGCGGGTCAAGATTGTGCGCGTCGATCTGGGCGTGAGCTACGCCGTCGCTGCCAAAGAAGGCGGCAAGCTTGACCCAAAGGCCTTTGACAAAGGGGCGCAGGCCCAAGAAGTGCTGACCCAAGTGCAGACCAACCGCCTCAAGGTCGCCATCGATGTGGCGCGCGATCGCCTGGAGCCGGTCGTCAAGAACCTCGGCTTTGCCGAAGTCGTGGACAACAAAGCCTCTGCAGCGGTGCCCAACTGGGACATGCGCATCGCCAAGACCGCCGACGGCAACATTTCGATCCAGCGCGCCGACGGCACACTTCTACCGGTGCCGCGCGGCAAGAATCAGCAGATGGATACCGCCATTGCGGGTGACGATCCGCAGCTCGACAGCCGGGTCAGCCAGGCGCTGGAGGCGCAGTTCCGCCGCGTGCGCTTGCTATCGCTCGACAACAACGATGCGGGCAGTCGCCTGGACATTGCCGTCAGCGCCAACCGCGTCGACGCGATGGTCGAAACCCTGCCCGGCGGCCAACGGCGGCCCAAGATCACCGCCGACCATGGTCCGATCGGCCGCAATGGCGACGCCAAAGTCAAGGCTGGCCAAATCCTGCAGCTGACGGTCGAGAACCGCGGCACCAAGCCGTGCTTCTTCACCGTGCTCGAGTTGAGCGCAGACGGCAACATCAGCGTGCTGTACCCGCTGCCGAACGTGCCGGGCGACAACAAGCTCGGCGCCGGCGAAAAGCGTGCGCTGCCCTACCCGTACCGGATGACGCCGCCGACCGGCAGCGAATTCATCAAGGTCATCGCCAGCGAAGACGACGTCGACTTTCGCGCACTGGAGTTCAAGGTGCGCAACGAAGGCGCGACGCGCGGTGCCAAGAGCCCCCTGGAGCGCCTGATGGGCGAGGTCTTCAGCAAGACCCGCGGCGAGCCGTTTGGCTATGCGCCGGAGAAGCTGTGGGGCACGGACACGTTGCGCTTCGAGATCACCCAGTAGCGGCAAACCGCACACGCAACGGCCCCGGCCGAAACCCGCTTGCGCCCTCTGGCGGCGCGCCTAAGCTCTGCGCCACGGACAACACGGCGGCGACATGCCAGACGCCGTTTGTCGGCTTGGCATGGCAAGCGCGCGCCACATTCCAGCTTTGATCGCGGCGACCTCGCTGTTCGTGTTCGCATGCACCACACCGGCACCTGGCGAAGACGCGGCCGCCAGTGGTGCCGGGTTCGACCTCGGCGGTCTTGGCGGCGGTGACGCGACGTTGAGCAACGACACAGCCAAGAAGGCGGACACGTCTGCGGATGGCGGCGCGGAGGTCTCGCCGGCCGATGCCGTGCCCTGCCCCGACGGCGCCACCCGCTGCGCCGGCGACAACCGCGAGGTCTGTCAGAAAGGGACATGGGTCGCGACGCCCTGCGCGGGCAAAGCGCCCGTGTGCCTGAACGGTGCTTGTGTCGCGTGCCTGCCGGGCAAAAAGCGCTGCGCGACACCAGCCAACGGGTCATCGGCCAGCACCAAGGTCGAGCAGTGCAATCCAGCCGGCACCGCGTGGACGGCGGTCGAGTCCTGCCCTGCCGGCGGCGTATGCCTCGACGCGGCGTGCGCGCCCTGCAAACCGGGCAGCAAACGGTGCGCCAAGGGGCAGCGCGAGACCTGCGATAGCGCCGCCAAGGCGTGGGTCGCCAATCCGTGCCCGTCTGATCAGCCGATCTGCGAAAAGGGCGACTGTTTTGCATGCCCGCCAGGCCAGCCGTTTTGCGCGGAACCCGAACCGGGCCAGGTCACCAGCACCGTGGTGTTGCAATGTGACGCCGCGGGCGCCAACGCGGAATCACTGGAAACCTGCAAGCCGCCGCAAGCCTGTTATGCCGGTGGCTGCCGCATCTGCAATCCCGCGGAGACCCGCTGCACGGCAAAAGGCCAACTGGAGACCTGCGCCGACGATGGGCAAACGTGGCAGACAGCCGACTGCCCCGAAGCCACACCCGCCTGCGCGTGGGGCAAATGCTTGCTGTGCTTGCCCAATGCGCCGCTGTGTGGTCCGCCGGGCGCGGACGGTTCGCCGTCGACCAAGGTGCTCAAATGCAACGGATCGGGCGACAAGGCCACTGTGGTCGAGGTGTGCACAGGCAGTCTGGTCTGTGCCGGCGCCAAGTGTGCCGTGTGCGCCCCCAAGGCGCAGTCGTGCCTGGGTGAGGTGCAGCTGACCTGCAGCGAGGCCGGGGGCACCTGGGCGACCGCCAATTCGTGCGCAGCGGTCAACCTGCCCTGCCAGCAAGGCCAATGCGCTTGCGCCCC
>CAXRHS010000741.1:0-2801 GCA_964230235.1 Myxococcota bacterium | reverse complement strand
CGTCGTCAAAATCTCCAGGCATGACACGCCTGGCTTGTTTTTGCTGGTGCCGTAGCTGGCCTGGCAGGTGTTGCTGCAGCCGTCACCGCTGGTGTTGTTGCCGTCGTCGCATTCTTCGCCGGACTCGAGAATGCCGTTGCCACAAGTATCGGCGAGGTTGCGCCAGGTCGCGCCGTCGCAGTAGCGGATCGACTTGCTGCTCGCGTCAAAGTACAGCGTTCCCATGTTGCTCAGGCCGCAGGCGACGGGCGCGGAGCCTTGCGGCATCAACTGAAAGGCGCTGGTGGCCGCCACCTTCTTGCTCGACAACACGCCGACCTTGACCGACCAGGTGGTCAGCTGGCCGTCTTTGCCGTTGGGGACGCCGGGCGTCGCCGCCAGGTCGGCCACGTTGATGGACCAGGTGCCTTTGGGGTTCTTGCCGGTCCAGGTGCCGAGGTCGCCGCTTGCTGGCTTTTCGGGCGGATAGCTCAGCTTGAGCGCCTTGCCCGAGCCGGTCTGGTCGTGGAGCTTGTAGGCATTGCCTGCCGGGTCATAGAGCGTAACGCGCAGCTTGGCCACGTCGCTGGTCGCGATCTCGATGGCAACCGAGAGCGATTGCACGTTGCCGAAATCGGGCACTTCGAGGGTGTCGTTGACGCCGCCGCCCAGGTTGTCGGTGATGGGGACCGCACCGGTGGCCGACACCGCGACCTCGGTGAACTGATTGGTCAGCAGCCCGTTGCTGATCTCGTCCAAGCCGTCCTTTGGCAGGCTGTTGGCCTCCACGCCGCCGGCAACGCACTCCAAGCTGCCGTCTGCCTTGATGCCCTTGACGACCAGGCCTGTACCGCACGAAGCGCCGACTTTGGCCAGCGTCGGCAGGTTGGCCAGGTCGAGGTAGCTGCCAGTGGTCGCCACGTCGGCCAATTTTGGCAGGTCGGCGAGGTCCTTGTAGCTGCCGGTGCCAGCGACCTTGGCCAGGGCATTGGCCTTGACGTACTCCGACAGGTCGGTCGTCTTGGCGAAGCCAGCGAGGTCCGGCGCCTTGACGTAGCCCTGGAACACCTTGCTGTCCAGGTGGTTGGCGGCAATACAGCCCGAGCAATCGAGGCCTTCGGCGACGCCCGCGCGCAAGGCCGTCATGACCGAGCGAATTTGCACCGCGGGCAGCGCCGGTTCGGCGCCGACTTGGACTTCAAGCCAGCGGTTGTCGCCCACAAAACCGCCGATGGGCTTGCTGGAGCCGAGCGCGTAGCTGAAATGCCCGGCCTTGACGGCGACTTTGACCGCAGTCTCGCTCCACAAAATCGCGCCCTTGGGGCCGTCGAGCAGGTTGAAGCCCATGTAGTACTCGCCGTCCGCGGCCGGCCCAGCGGCAGACGACAACAGTCCGTCGATTTGGACGGTGGCAGGCACGCTGGCGATGGCTGGGGCCGCGATGGACGCCGCAGCCAATGCGGGCAGCACTGTGCACAGGCGGGGCCGGAGCAATGGGCGAATCATGGTTCCTCGTCAGGGGCGGCCAGTGGGGCCGTGATTGGCACAAGGTGCCAGATTTGGCGATGTACGGCAAGGGCATGAGTGTGATCGGTCAGCGCGTTGACCTGCCCACCGCCTGGCCGCAAGCTCGGGGTCCGCCGGGCGTTGGGCGCGAAGGTGCAGTGGATCGCGGCCGAGGGTCGCGGCGTCCAACCGATCCGGCCGTGGGCCGCGCGGAGGCAGGTCATGTTCCGTCCAATTCAGTTCGGTGTTGCGTTTCCGGCAGTAGTCCTGGCTGTCGTCGCGGCCGGCTGCGGCAAGTCGCCGCTGATTTCCAAAGCCGCCGCTGCCGAGCAAATCAGCAACGTCGCTGAGTTCGACCAGCCGCCCAAGGTCGGGCTGGGATCGAGCAGTGCAGAAGCGCCGATGTCGCTCTCCTGCAGCGATGGAAGCGGGTTGGAACTGCGCGAGCTGCGGGTCCGCGCCGTGCTCGACGGACCGCTGGCCCTGACCCAGGCCTACCTGACCTTCCACAACCCCGATCCGCGCCAGCGCGAAGGGCGGTTCTCGATCACCTTGCCACCGGGCGCCGCGGTCAGTCGCTTTGCGATGCAGGTCGACGGCCGTTGGATGGAAGGCGAGATGGTCGAGAAGCAGCGGGCGCGGCGCATCTACGAAGACTACCTGCACCGCCGCCAGGACCCGGCGATTTTGGAGCAAGACGCCGGCAATGTGTTCCAAGCGCGCGTGTTTCCGATTCCGGCCAGCGGCGACAAGCACCTGGTGATTGCGTGGTCGCAGGAGCTGGCCGATGCCAATGCGCCGTACACGCTGCCGTTGGTGGGGCTACCCAAGATGCGCAAACTGCAGATTGCAGTGCATGTGCACGCCGGTCGCGGCAAGGACACGACCACGGTACTGGTCGAGAAGGCCGAATTTCAGCCGCCGGTGGACCTGCTGGTTCGGCGCTCGGCGCTGGGGCAGGGCGAGGATGTGGCGCGCGCAGGCGACTTGCTGGTGGCGCGGTTTCAGGTGCCGGCCCAAGGGGGCGATCACAGGTTTGGGCGGCTGGTGGTGCTTTTTGATACCTCTGCCAGTGAAGCCATTGGCTTTGAGGCGCGCATCGAACGGCTGCGGCAACTCCTGGGCTTCGCGGCAGACAAAGGTGCGACCGAGGCAACCGTGGTGCTGTTCGATCAGGTGACGGCAACCGCCTACAGTGGCCCACCCAAAGGGCTGGACGACCTGGCGGCCGCAAAAATCCAAGCGCGCGGTGCGATGGGCGCGTCGGACCTCGGTCTTGCGCTTGCGAAGGCGGCCGAAGTCGCCAAGGCCGGCGG
>CAXRHS010000740.1:0-3321 GCA_964230235.1 Myxococcota bacterium | reverse complement strand
CATGGGCGAAGCCGAGGCGGCCAACTACGCGATCCAAATCCTCAAGTCGTTGGCCGAGGCACACGGCCAGGGCCTGGTGCACCGCGACCTCAAGCCGGGCCATGTGATGCTGACCGACGACGGCGGCGGCGAAATCCTTTGCAAGGTCTTGGATTTTGGCATTGCGCGCACCAGCAACAGCGACATGACCGGCTCGGGTCGCCTGCTGGGCACGCCGAGCTACATGGCGCCAGAATCGTGGCAGGGCAGCAAGGTGGACTTGCGCGCCGACCTGTATGCGGTCGGCTGCATTCTGTACTGCTGCGTCACTGGCGGTCCGCCGTTTAGCGCCGGCGACAATGCCATGGCCTTGATGACCAAGCATTTGCACGAGGCGCCGGCCGACCCGCGTCAGCGTGCCAAGCAACCGTTGAGCGAGGCGTTCGTGCAGGTCGTCCAGACGGCGCTAGCCAAGAATCCAGCCGCGCGCTACGCCGACGCCCGGGCGATGCGGCAGGCGCTGGAAGCAGCGATTGGCGGCGCGTGGGCGGGCACGCCGGCCAACTTGAGTCCTGGCACGCCGATGAACCTGCGACGGCCGCCTGGCGCTCAGCCCGTGGCCGTGGAAGCCTTGACCGAACAAGCGACGTTGGCGATGCAGACCGATCCGCGCGGCAAACTGGTGGCTGTGGCCGGTGGGACGCTGGCGATGGACGCACCGGCCACACCGCAGTCCAAGCTGCCGTTGGTGGTGGGCGCGGTTTTGGCGGTTGTGGCTATCGGCGCGGGCATCTGGGCGGCGACGCGGGGACCGGCACCCGCCCCTGCTGCCGCGGCCATGCCCGCTGCTGCGCCAACAGCTGCGCCCGAGCCGGCGCCTGCACCAGCCGCTGCAGCGGTGCCTGGCCCTGTGCCTGTGCCTACGCCTGCCCCTGCCGCTGCACCCGCCCCTGCCGTCGCACCCGAACCTGGCGCTGCCGCGCCAACTGCCGCCGCACCGGCGGCTACCACTGTTGCCAAACCCACCGCCGCCAAGCCGAGCCCAAAGAAGGCGGCCCCCGCCGACAAACCAGCCGCACCCAAGAAAGGCGGCCTCAACATGGTCGACTGACCCACCGGAGTCGCCGATGCGTACCCGAATCCGGTCCTTTGCTGCCGTCGTCGCCGCCCTCGCGGTGTGTTTGGCGCTCGCCCCCATCGCCGAGGCCGCCCCGCCGGCACAAGCCAAGACCAAGACCCAGGCCGCGCTCATCGCCGCCGCGCAACGCGAATACGATGCCGGCAACTTTGAGCGCGCCGGCGAACTGTTCCTCGACATCTACCGGCAAGACCGCGAGGCCGTCGTCGGCCTGTACAACGCCTGCCGCGCCTACCACCTCGCCGGCAAGCTCGACAAGGCGTTGGAGTTGTACCGCGAGCTGCTGGCGCGCCCCGACCTGGACCCCGCAGTCAAGGCCAAAGTCGACAAGTACCTCGACGACTTGCGCCTCAAGCGCGCCGAGGCCAAAGCCGACGAGGCCGGTCGCGCCGAAAAAGCCGGCAACTACGCGCTGGCGGCCCGCGTGTGGGCAGATGCCCTGGCGCTAGCCCCCGAAAAGACGGGTTGGATGCTGAGACTGGCCCGCGCTGAACACCTGGCAGGCAACAAAGACGCGGCCCTGGCCGGCTACGACAAGTACCTGGCCTTGCCGGCCGGGCAGGCCCCCGACCAGGCCGACGCCGCGCGCTGGCGGGCCGAGCTTGCGCCCAAGTCGTTTGCGGATGTGCCGGTGCCGAAGGACGCGCCTCCGCCGGTGGTGGTCGCAGCGCCCGCGACGCCCGCGCGCTGGCCGGGCTGGACGGCGCTGGCCGGCGGCGTTGCTTTACTGGGCGGCGGTGCCGGACTGTACTTGGCGCAAGGCGATGCGCGGGCGGCGCTCGACCAGCAGGTCGCGGACAAGCAAGCGGGCAAAGTGGCGGGTATCGACTACCAAAGCTACCAAGCCAAGCGCGCCGAGTTGAACGGGGCCTATCGCAATGCGGCAATTCTGGCGGGCGCCGGGGCGGTCGCAGCTGGCGTGGGCGCGTGGTTGCTGGTCAGGTCGCCGGGCAAGGTGGCGGTGGTGCCGGTGGGCGATGGGTTCCAGGTGGCGGTGCGGTTCTAAGTGGAGGCGGCCGTGGCGCAATCTGCAGGCTCTGCGCCAAGACCCGCAAGGGCCTTGTTTGCTTTGCAGTCCGGTCACGGCGCGAAACCGCGTGGCGTGCGACCTGCGGTTTTCGCTGCCGTTGTCTCGATGTTGGCGAGGAGGAACGAATGAGCAACATCGCATGCCGAGCAGTGGCCGCCGCGGTGTCCGTGTGGCTGGCGGGTTGCGTGGAAGAGCGTCCCAAGTCTGAGTTCCTGTTTGCGACGCCGCAGGAGAAAGCCGCTGCGGGCGCTGACGTGGTTGCAGATGCCGACGCGGACGCCGCGGATGTGCTGGCTGTCGGTGCCGATGCGGACGCCGCCGACGCGCAGGCTGCGGCAGCCGACGTCGATGCCGTAGCCGCGACCGCAGAAATCGACGCGGCAGCCGACACAAGCGACGCCGCAGCGCCGACCGATGTCGATGTCGCCGCGGAAGTCGACGCCGGCCCAGCCGACATTGCCGCCGAGGTCGACAGCGCCGCGGACACGCCACCTGTGTGCTCCGCCGCCCAATGCGACGACGGCAACCCGTGCACCGACGATGCCTGCGACGCCAAGGCCGGCTGTACCAAGGTGGCCAACAAGGTGCCATGCGATGCCGAAGGCAGCGTGTGCAGCAAAGACGACACCTGCAGCAACGGGGCTTGCTTGCCCGGGGTGACGCTCAATTGCGACGACGGCAAGGCCTGCACCGACGACAGCTGCGACCCAAAGCAAGGCTGCAAGAATGTGGCCAACAGCAAGGCCTGCGACGCCGATGGCAGCGTGTGCACGCAGAGCGATGCGTGCAGCGGCGGGGCGTGCGTGGCTGGGGCCAAGCTGACGTGCAGCGATGGCAATGTGTGCACAGCGGACAGCTGCGACGCCAAGCTCGGCTGCCAGTTTCCGGCGGTGGCAGAGGGGGCAGCGTGCGACGATGGCAACGGCTGCACGACGGGCGACAAGTGCACGGCGGGCAAGTGTGGTGGGGTCGGCAAGAGCTGCGACGACGGCAACCCGTGCACGGCCGACAGCTGTGCCAACAACGTGTGCAGCAACGCCAACACGACGCTGGCCTGCGACGACGGCAGCAATTGCACGCAAAGCGACGTCTGCGACGGCAAAGGCGCGTGCGCGGGCAAGACGGTGGTGTGCAACGATGGCAATCCGTGTACCGACGACGTGTGCGTCAAGGG
>CAXRHS010000739.1:0-2850 GCA_964230235.1 Myxococcota bacterium | reverse complement strand
AGCCGACCGCCAGGGCGCAAACACTGGTGGGCGTCAGCAACAACGTCCTCTGAAAACAGACGTTTCTTGACGTGCCGCGGCTTCCACCACGGGTCAGGAAAGAACACGAACAACTCGTCCAGCCGGCCGCCTGCCGCCACGTCAGGCAACACCAGGCGGGCATCGGCGAGGCAAACGCGGGCGTTGCCTATCGCTTTGGCGCGCAGCAAGCGCGCCGTTTCTTCACAAAACTGCTTGCGCACCTCAAAGCCGAGGTAGCGGGTCTGCGGCCTGTCAGCACAGAATGCCGCAGCAAACTCGCCAAGTTGAAAGCCGATTTCGACGACCAGCGGTCGGCCATCCTCGGCCTGGCAAGCGTCTCGGACCGCCGCAAAGTCCTGCTGGCGGAAAACGGGATCCAGCACATCGGGATCGGCGAGTTGGCTCGGGGTGCCGTGGGCGCGCCGCATCTGCAGGTCGCCGCCTATCAGCGCCTTGCTGCGGCGACGGGCCGAATCGACGGCCCCCTCGTCCAGCGGTGCCACATGGAATTGCTTGAACGCCATCGCCTACAAGCCGTACAACCGCGTGTACTTTGCCGTGACGTACCCGCAAAACGGCGCGGTGTCGAGCGGTCGACCGGTCGCGCGCGTCACCAGCTCGTCGGTCGGATAGCGTGATCCCTGGCGGTGCACGTTTTCGCGCAACCATGCCAGCAGGGGCCGCACATCGCCCGCCGCCAGGGTGTTGTCGACGTCGACGGTCTGGCGCGCCGTCTGCATGAACTGCGCCGCATAGATGGCGCCCAGCGTGTAAGAAGGAAAGTAGCCAAACGACCCGCCGGACCAGTGCACGTCCTGCAGGCAGCCGAGCGCCGCGTCGGGCGGTTCAATACCCAGGTACTGGACCATCTTGGCGTTCCAGGCGGCCGGCAGATCGGCCACCGCCAGCGCGCCAGAGAACAGGTCGCGCTCGATTTCGTAGCGCAAGATGACGTGCAGCGGATAGGTCAACTCGTCGGCATCGACGCGGATGAAATTACCGAGCCGCACCAGGTTGAGACCAAACACAAAGTCGTCAAAAGGCACCGCGGCCAGGAACGGATAGGCGTCTTGCAGGCGGCGGTAATGCGGCTGCCAGAACGGCCCACCCTGCGCGACCTGCTTTTCCCACAGCAGCGACTGGCTCTCGTGGATGCCCATCGAGCGAGCGCGCGACACCGGCTGATCGCCCAGCGCGCGGTCGCGACCCTGCTCGTACAAGGCGTGGCCGGTTTCGTGGATCATGCCGGACAGCGAGCCCAGGAACGCCGTCTCCTTGTACCGCGTGGTGATGCGCACATCGTCGGTGCCGGCGCCGCCACAGAATGGGTGCACGCTGGTGTCGAGCCGACCGCGATCGAAGTCAAAGCCCATGGCCCGCACCATCGACTCGCCCACTTCGCGCTGGCGCTCGGGCGAGACCGGGGCCACCAGCCACGCCGTGTCGGGCAGTCCGCCGCGGGCCAGCCGCGCGCGCACCTGCGCAATCAGCGGCACCAGCGTCGCCTTGAGCTCCGCGAACACCGTGTCGAGGCGCGCCATGGTCATGCCGACTTCGAATTCGGCGATGAGCACGTCGTACGCCGGTCGCGTCGGATCGATCGCCGCGGCACGCTGCCCGGCAAGGTCGACCAGTTCGCGCAACACCGGCTCAAAGTGGGCGAAATTGGCCGTCTTGCGCGCCTCGACCCACACGTCGTGCGCCTGGACCGTGAGCGAGGTCCATTGCCGCACCAGCGCTTCGGGGATGCGCGCCGCCCGCGCATGGTCGCGCTGGGCCTCCCGCACGTTGGCCTGCGCGATGGCGTCGAGGTCCTCGCGTTCGCTCAGTCGCTGCAAAAGCCCGGCCAGGGTCGGACTGGACTGATTCTGGTGCAAGATTGCGGCCAGGGTCGACATTTGCCGGCCGCGGGCGGCGACCGCGCCCTTCGGCATGACGATCTCCTGGTCCCACTGCAGGATGCCCAGGGTCTCTTCGATGGCGGTCATGTCGGCGAGACGCCGCGTCAAGTCCGCATACAGCTCAGGGGTCGTCACGGTGTACTCCTTGAAAATTCAGCCATCTAGCCACAAATGGCCGGCCTCGCTGCGCACGGGCCAACGGCGAATGCAGATTTGCGCGCTGTCTGGCGAGCGGCCGCTGCGCAAGTCGAAGCGCCAGCCGTGCAGCGGACAAGCCAGGATGCCGTCCTGCACATCGCCAAACTCGAGTGGAAAATACTGGTGCGGGCACTCGCCGTCGACGACCTGCCACTGGCCGTGGTCTTCGATGACGAGGAAGGCCGCACCGTCGACCTCGAACACGAACCGACCGTCGCGAACGTCAGCGAGCGCGCACAGGGGCGCAGGAAACCGCGGCATGTCCGCAACGGGCGTGCCAAGGTCGGTCATCGCTCACGCTTCGGGTGCCGTGGCCAGGTGGTCGGCGCGTCCGCCCGATTGCGGGCACAGACTGCGCAACAACCGCCACGAGTAGATGCCGCCGTCGTGACCATCGCCCCAGGTAAAGCGAATGGCGTAGTTGCCGACCGGCACCACCGACTTGACCTCAAACGAGGGCTCGCGCTTCTTCTGCACGATCGGCAGGCCGCCGCGCGACTGGCGCACCAGTGTCGTCGGCGGTCCATGGGTGCCGCGGCACGACGCGCACGGGCAATGTTCGCGCAAGTAGGCCAGCGGATAGACGCTTTCGTGGGCGTCTTTCCACACGATGCGCACGTCGCCGGCATCGCTCCAGCCCAGGTGGGCAGGTTCAGCGCGTTCGTACTCGCTCAGGTCCATGGTGCCGTCGCGCAGCGCAGCGAAACGGGGTGCCGCGCGGGGCCGCAAT
>CAXRHS010000738.1:0-2028 GCA_964230235.1 Myxococcota bacterium | reverse complement strand
TGGGCGGTGTGCTGAACCTCGACGCCGCGACCGTCGCCGCTGTCGTCGGGCAATGTGCCGGTAATCGCGAGCTCGTGCGCCGTGGCCTGCGCGCCAGGAGTCAACGCCAAGCCGGTCGTGCGGTTGCGGGACAACACGGTGCGGTGCAAGACCAACTTGCTATCTGCCTGGGCAAGGGCGCCGATGCCGTATTGGCCTGTCGCAGCGACCGGCAATGTGCCGTCGACGACCACATCTTGGGTGTCGACGACGCCACCGCCTGCCGCGGCGACGCCGACTTCAATCGCCGCAACCACGTGGACTTTACGCAACATCAGCGTCGCAGGGCCGGTCGCCACCGCCCCCTGCAAGCCGCCAGCCAACTGCAGACTGCGCAGTTCGACGGTAAAGGCGGCCGTCTGCGCTTTGGCGAGCAGGCCATTGGCGAGTCCGTTGCTCTGCAAGCGCGTCTGCGCAGCGCATCGACCCATCACGGTCAGCGCGAACGGTACTTTGAGATTGACGGAGTACGTTCCGGCGGCCAGCAACACCGTCGCGCCCGGAAAAACCGAAGTGGCCGCAGCCGCAAAGCTCACAAACGGCGATGCAGCCGACCCGTTGCCGCCCGCGGCAGCGTTGGCGTCGATGTGGATGGCATTTGCAGGGCCAGGGGCAAACGGCGCGCTGCCGCACTCGGCCGGGTCGGGCACGCAGATCGGCTCACCATCTTGCAGGCCCTTGACCACGAAGCCCGGCGGGCACTGCCAGGGCACGCCCTGTCGGGGATGGCAAGCGCCTTTGGCATCGGCTGTCTCGCCCACTGGACAAGGGGACACCTCTGCGCAGTCGGCGGCATCGACGGCGCCGAAAGCGGCGCAACCTCGCGGCGGTTGCGCAGGTGGCACGGGTGGCAACTCGGGCATCGCAAAGGGCGCATCCGGGTCAGCGGGTGCTTGCAGTGGCGTTCCATCGGGCAGCACAACGCCGACCCCCGCCGGCCTGCACATGCCATCGCTGCGAAACTGCCCCGCCGGACAGCGCGCTTCGTCCGGTAGGCACGCTGTCAGCGCACCCGTGCAGGTAGCTGTGCCCGGTTCGCAAACGGTGCCGCCGGCATCGCGCCAGCCGGCGCACCAGCTGGGCATGCAGCCTGCCGGATCCGCGACGACCGAAGTGGCGCAACTCGGCGGTCCGACGGCGACGCAGCTGTGGGTCGGCGCGTAGAAGACCTGGCCGATGGGACAACACGTCCCGTTGCGATGGCGGGCGGCCGGGGCGCAGTTGGCGGGACCAGCGCCTGCCAGCGCGTCGGCTGCGGCGCTTGGGGCTGTGCCGCAACCAACAAGGCCTGCAAGCGCGCCAGCGACCGCCCAGCCGAGCGGTGTGCGCGCCTCTGCCGGCCCACGGCGGACCATCGGGTGCCTATTGTGGACTGTTGATGACTTTCTGCGCCGCCTGCTGAAACGCGGTCAGGTTGAGCGATCCAGTCCCGCTCGGCGCAAAGTACATGATCTCAGTGCCGTCTTTGGCAAAACCGTAGCCGCTATTGCGGATCTCGGAGTTCTTGTACTTGCCGACGTGCTTCTCATTGAGGATGGCCCAGGCGTTGACGGCCGCCGTGTCTTGCAGAACTGGGATGTTCTTGACCTGCTTGGTCAAGTTGGCCGGATTGCTTTTCTGTTTGTCGGCCACCAGCACCATCTGCACGTCGGTCTTGCCCTGCGAAACCGCGCTGTCTTGCAGTTGCTGCATCATCTTGGCCTGCGCGAGGCACGAATTGCACCAGTCGCTGACCAGCGCAACCACGATCTTCTTGCCGGCAAATGCCTGCAAGCCGTAGCTGGTGTTGTAGCCAGGGCTGCCCGGGTTGATGTCCTGCAACGTGAACGCGGGCAGCGCGGTCATCGGCGGCACCACCTTCTCGCACAGCATCTGTGCGGTGCCCAGGCTCTGCAAATCGCCGCCAAAGGTCAGCCCCGACAGGTCGAGCTTGAACGAGCGACCCAAGTACTTCATGGTCACTGGCGCCGTCAGCTTGGGCTGCAGGGT
>CAXRHS010000737.1:0-9658 GCA_964230235.1 Myxococcota bacterium | reverse complement strand
CCAGCGCGACCAGGCCATTGGCCAGGGTGGCCACAAAGGCGGCGTATAGGAGCGCGGTGCCAAGTTCGTGCATGGGTCCGTCGAGCGACCGTCGATGCGGCGGTGCGGGCGCAGCCTACGCCATACGGGCGGCGACAGCCACGGGGCGGCGACAAACGCCTAAGGAAACCAGCGCTTCCAGGCGTCGGCCGGCGCGAACTTGTACGCCAGGCACTCGGCGACCAGCCGTGCAGCCGCGACTTCGGAGACATTCTGGCCGGCGATTGGACACAGCTCGTTGACGTCCAGGGCGATCACCTCGCGCTGGCGAAAGACCTCGCGCAACAGCGCGGTGCCCTGTTGCCACGACAGCCCGCCGGGCTCGGGCGTGCCGACCGCCGGAATCACACTCGGGTCAAACCCGTCCAGGTCCACGGTCACAAACACCCGTGGGCCCAACCGGTCTACCGCGGCCTGTACCCAAGTGGCTGTCGGCAGTTCGTGCAGATCGCGCGCGAAAAACGGCTGCAGGCCATGGTCGTCCAGGTAGGCCTGCTCATCCTGACAAACATTGCGGATGCCGACCTGCACCAGCGACCGCGGGCCGTCGCCACCCGCCGCCGTCAGCAGTTCGGCCATCCGCCGCATCACGCAGGCGTGGTTCCAGGGCGTGTCCTCCCAGTGGTCGCGCAAGTCCAGGTGGGCGTCGATCTGCAGGATCGAAAAGGGTCCGAAGCGCCGCGCCAGGGCCGCGCAAACGCCGACAGTGACGGTGTGCTCGCCGCCAAGCGTGACCAGAAACTTGTCGAATCCAAGGACGTTGTCGCAGGTCTGCGCGATCCTTTCAATGTGCTTTTGCGGCCCGCCCATGTGGGGGTGCAGGTCGTCCAACGTGGCGATGCCGACCTCGGCGGGGTCAAAGCGCAGGTGGCTGTGAAAGAAGTCCACCCACCACGATGCCTGCAAGATGCGCGCCGGCCCCTCGCGCATGCCGCCGCGGGCGCTGCAGGTGCTGTCGTAGGGCAGCGGCACCACTGCCACCTGCGCGGTGGCGAAGGCGCACTGGTCGGCGTCCAGGCGGCCGAAGTTGGCACCGCCGTCGTAACAGCGCGGCGCCGTCGGCGGTTCGATCCGGGCCCACTGCAGCGCGGCGACCTCGGCGGCGGCTGCGCTCACAGCTCGCTGACCTTGCGCTGGTATTCTTCCTGGCTGATCCGGCCAGCCTTGGCGTCTTCCGCCAGTTGCCGCAGCCGGTCCTGGCCGAGCGCCTGCTTGGCGGCAATCTCGCCCTTGTGGGCCTCGAATTCGCTTTTCCCTTCCTTTTCAGCGGACTTGAACGCAGCAATGAACACACTCGGGTCGTCCTTGCCGCCGCCCGCGAAGTACTGGTTGGCGACCTTGCCCAAGGCCCACGTGGCCGCAAAGGAAGTCGTGGCACCGACGGCGCTGCCCCAACCGGGCACCAGCTTTGCCAGGTTGTTGACGGCCAAGCGGGCACCGGTGCCCAAACCCAGACCGTAGAGCAGCGACTTGGCCGCACTTTGGTCGACCTTGTGGCCCCAGTACTGACCGATGTCGCGCACCAGCTTGACCTGCACGCCAATAACGGCAAGGTCGGTGAGCAACGCCAAACCCGGCACCGGAAACGCGCCAAGAATCGCCGACAGAATGCTGTATTTGAGGGTATCTTGGCGGATCTCGTTTTCGCGCCTGGCCGGATCAGCAATGGGTGCAATGGCGCTCGGCAACACCGTGTCGCGGGCCTCGTTGTACAAGCGGTGCAACCCATTGACCTTGGCGTCTTCAATGCCGAGCACCGCCTGGGCGCGCTCCAGTACGACCTGCTCCATCGGCACGCATTGGCCGTCGGCCCACGCCATCGCGTACATGGCGCCCCAGGCATGCTCGCGGGCCTCCTCGCTGTCCAAAAGCTTGAACTGCGCTTCAATGTCCACCGGTTCGGCAAGCAACTGATCGACGCTCAGGCCGCCAAGCGGCAAGGCGTTCAGTGCCGCCTCCAGTTGTTCGCGCTCTTGGTCGGCCAACTCGTCGTCGGCTTTGGCAACGGCAACGATGAGCCGCAAAGCGGCAACGGCGTGGGTCTCGGTCAGGGCCATGGCAATGTCCTTGGGGCGCTGGGTGCGCGGGTCGCCTAGATAAGCGGGCGGGTTGGCGGTGTCAAGCGCTCGTTTGCAGCCCGCGTCATCGCATTGCTGGGCCTTGGCAGTCGCCAAAAAGCCACCGGCCCGCACCCCCAGGCGAACCAGGGAGTGCGGGCCGGCATGTTCACGCGGTCACGGCCAGGTCGAGGCCCGACCGACCGACCGGACTACTTGCAGTTGGTCGGGGTGCAGGTCTTGAGCGCGGTCGGCTTGCCGTTGGCGTCCACCTGCGCTTCGCACTTGCCGCCGCCGTCGGTCTTGGCGCAGTCGGCGTCGGTGCTGCACGGCGGGGCGCAGCGGCCGAATTCGGCCTTGGTGTCCGGCCAGGTGCACAGGGTGCCGGTCGCGCACTGGTAGTCGTACGAGCACGGAATGCACGACTTCTTCTTGAGGCACATCGGCGCGACGGCGGCCATCTTCGGGTCGCTGCGCGGGATGATCTGGTGGTCGACGTCGCAGAACATGCTGTCGTTGCTGCCACAGGCGGCGTTGTCCTTGCACAGCGCCGAGCAGTAGCCCTGGCCGGTGGTGGCGTCCGGCATGCACAGACCCGAGGCGCACTCTTCCGGCGCGTTGTTGGCCGGATCCGGGTTGCACGAAGCGCCAACCTTCTTGGTCGGCACGGTGCCCTGCTGGTCGGCCAGCGAGACGCAGCGGAAGTCGGTCTTCATCGGCTTGTCCGGGCCACCGCCGATCGGCACCGAAATGCAAGCCTCGGCGGCCGAGGCGCACTTGAAGTCGGCCGAACAATCGGCCAGCGAAGCCTTGCCGCTGACGTCCGGGTAGCAGATCGACAGGTACAGGTTGTCGAGCGGACCCTTGGTGGCGTTGTTGCCCCAGCCGATCGCGCGGCAGTACGGCTTGGTCTTGAACTGGCCGAAGCCCTCGAACTGCATGTCGGTGCCACAATCCGCCTTGCTGTCGCAGGCATCGGCGCACCAACCGGCTTGCGGCTGGCCCTGGGCGTTCTGGGTGGCGAGGCAGACGCCAGAGTTGCAGTTCTTGGCCGGAACCGAGCCACAACTGGCCGCCAGGCTGCCAAGCTTGGGATCGGGCTCCACGCACAGGCCCTTCATGGTGTACTTGTAATCGGTGGGCGTGGCCGCCTGCGACATCTCGACTTCATAGTACTTGCAGTACTTGGCCTTGGCCTCGTCCTTGCAGTTGCCCTGGCCGCTGCACTCTTTGGTCGCGCCCGGCATCGGCGTGCACACTTTGAGCGCGGTGTACACATCGTACTTCTGGTCCTGCGGATCGCTCGTGTCCAGCGGAATCTCGTACACGCCGCACTTGCTGTTGGCCGGGCAGTGGCTGTCGGTCTTGCAGTGGCCTTCGCAGACGCCGTTCATGCACCAGTACTTGTTCTCGCAGGGCTTGAGGGTCACGTCGTTGTCCGACAGGAAGTCGTCGCACGGCTCGCCCTTCTTGGCGGTGTTCGGGGCCTTCTTGACGCAGCTCGACTCTTCCCAGCCCGGCATCTTGATCTTGGTCGGATCCTTGGGGTCCGGATCGCCATCCTGGTTCTTGACGCCGTTGTAGCCCGACAGGCAGTAGTAGGCCGGGTTCTTGCAGTCTTCGTCGAGGTAGCAGGGCTTGGGCAGGCACACGTTGACGGTGGGCTGCTTGGTGCCAAAGAACGGCATGTCCTTCTTGCACATCCACGCCGAGCAGTCGGCGTCTTTGGTGCAAGCGTCGCCGTTGCCGCACTTGCCGGCCTTGCACGCGCCCACTTCGGTGACGCAATCGTCGTCGGTCTTGCAGAAGTCGACGCAGCCGATACCCAAGCACAGGTCGTTCTTGCAGGTCGCAACCGGCCCCGCCTTGGGGTCTTCATTGCACACGTTTGCCAGGGTCGTGCCAGCCTTGCCGTCCACTTCCTTGTAGGGCGGCATGCAGGTCGGGGCGAGCACGCCGCGAATCTGCTTATAGCCGCACACTTCGCCGTTCTTGCAGTCCGAGTTGGCCTTGCAGGGCGCAAAGTTGGTGCCCGGGGTGCACAGCGCCAACTGGTTGGGATCCGACGGGGAGAACAGGTCGACGCACTTGAACTCTTTGCCGGCCGGACCGTCCACGAAGTCGGTGCACTCCGAAGTCGCGCCCGGATCTTCGATGCCGTCGCCGTTCGGCAACTCGGCGCCGCTGGCGTTGTCCTTCTTGTCGGTCGCGATCTTGCACATCTTGCTGCACACGCCCAGGTAGCAGCGGCCATCGCTGCACTGGTCGTTCAGGCACTGGTAGTACGCCTGTTTGACCGCCTGCGAGGCGTTGTTGGCCGGCACCACGCAATCGGCGTTGGGGCCGCACGCTTCGCCGTTCTTCTTCAGGGGCTTGGCGGCCACGGCCTTGATGCAGGTGTTGATGGTCTTGGACCCGGTGACCGCGTCACACTTCTCGCCCGACGGGCAGCCGCCGCACGAGAACTGGCAACCCTGCACGTAGCCGCACTTGGCACCTTTGGCGGCGCAGCACTTGGCGTTTTCGCTGGTGCCACTGGTTTCGGTGGTGCTGGCATCGGCCGTGGGGTTGTCGCCGGTGTCGGCCTTGCCGGTGATGATGTCGACGACCGTCTTGCTGTCGCCGCCGCCGTCGCTGCCGCCGCTCGCGTCCGTGGTGGTGCCGCCGCCGGTGCCGCCGCTACTGCTGGCGACCGTACATGCGCCGATCGTGATCACGCCGGCGATCACGGCGAGTGCGCGCGCCGTGACTGGAAAGGTCTTGCTCTTCATGTAGTTGAACTCCATGTCGGGGTTGCTGGGCGGCGACCGGGTTGCGGTGTGGGCGGTCGCGGTGGGGTGGCTGAAACGCAAGCGAAACGGCTGCGGTTCGCGGGCGGCCAAGCCTTGGTCCGCGAAAAGTCGGAAAATTGTAGACGAGCACTGTGGCGAGCGTCAAGCGGAAAAAGCGAGCCGGCGCGGCCTTCCGCTGCCAGCGGCGGGATCCTAGCCGACCGCAACGGTCTTGGGATCAAGGGCCGACCCAAGCGCGCAATTATCCAAAAGTTTCGGCGCGCCGAACCACGCTGCTACCAATGCCCGCGCCGGTCGATCCAGCTGCGCCAGCGGTTCCAGCGTCGCGGCGTCGACGATCGCCACGTAGTCAATGCGCCCGCCGGCTGCCTCGATTTGCCCGCGCAGCTGGGCGACCAGTGCCACCGCGTCCGTCTCGCCAGCCTCCGCGCGCCGGGCGATCGCCCGCAGCCCCTGCGAAATCGCAAGCGCCTGCTGCCGATCGGTCGCGGACAGGTAGACATTGCGCGAACTGCGCGCCAGACCGTCGGGTTCGCGCACAATCGGCGCCCCGACAATGCGGGTCGGATGCGCAAGGTCGCGCGCCAACTGGCGGAGCACTGCGAGTTGCTGCCAGTCCTTTTCGCCAAACACCGCAAGGTCGGCCAGCGCCAGGTTCAGCAGCTTGGTCACCACCGTGGCGACGCCGGCAAAGTGCCCCGGACGGCTCTGACCGTCCCAGCGCGTTTGCAGGCGCTCGACCTCAATGCGGGTCTGAAACTGCGGCGGATACATGTCGTCGGCCGTAGGGGCGAACACCACAGCCACGCCGGCACTGGCGCACAGGGCGCAATCCGCTTCAAAAGCACGCGGGTAGCGGGCAAAGTCCTCGTTCGGCCCGAACTGTTTGGGATTGACAAAGATCGAGACCGCGACCGCGTCGGCTTGCTGGCCGGCCAGTTGCACCAGGGTCAAGTGTCCCGGATGCAAGGCCCCCATGGTCGGCACCAAGCCGAGCGTGCGGCCGGTCGCGCGCCAATCTCGACACCACGCCGCGAATTCGGCGCACGTTCGCGCAACGGCGACGCCCTGGACGATCTCCATGCTGGCGGCCTAGTTTGCGGCGCGGCGCGGCTCGGCGGCGGCGACCGGGGTCGGATCGCGATAGGTGTGCTCCGGCGCTGGGAAACTACCGGCTTGCACTTCGCCGCGATAGGCCCCAAGGGCCGCTATCACCGCCTCGCCCAACTGATCGAACTGCTTGACAAACTTGGGCTTGAACCCCGGGTTGAGGCCGAGCAGGTCGTACAGCACCAGGATCTGGCCGTCGCAGCCCGCCCCTGCGCCGATGCCAATGGTCGGAATCGCCAGCGCCGCGCTGACCTCGGCGGCCAGATCGGCCGGAATGGCCTCCAGCACCAGGCTGTAGCAACCGGCGCGCTGCAGCGCGATCGCGCTGTCGACCAGGCGCTTGCGCGCCTCTTTGCCGCGGCCCTGCACCCGGTGCCCGCCCATGGCGTGGACCGACTGCGGCGTCAGGCCGATGTGGCCCATGACCGGGATGCCGGCAGCGACCAGTGCAGCAACCACCGGCGCGACTTCGCTGCCGCCTTCCAGCTTGACCGCATGGGCATTGCCTTCTGCCAGCATCCGCCCGGCGTTCTGCAACGCTACGTCGGCATTGCGGTAGCTCAAGAACGGCAGGTCAGCCACCAGGTGCGCGCGCTGCAAGCCCCGCGACACCGCGGCGCAGTGGTACACGATGTGGTCCACCGTCACTGGCAGCGTGGTCTCTTGGCCTTGGATCACATTGCCCAGCGAGTCGCCGACCAACACCACGTCGATGCCAGCCTGATCGACCAGGCGGGCAAAGGTCGCGTCGTAGCACGTCACCGCGGAGATGCGTTGCCGTTTGCGCTTGAGTTCCGTCAGGTGGTGGATGCGCAGGCGAGCCGGTCCGGTGTCGACGGCGTACAGCCCGCGTGCCGCCGGCGCGGCGTTCGAAAGCGTGGTCATGGCGGTGGCCTCCGCGGCCCACGACGAGCCGGAGTGGTAGACCCCTCGCCGATGAGCGTACCGGGATGGCAGGTCGCGCGCAAGCGGCCCGGCCCACCGCGCACGCCTGCGCGAAGTCGAGCCTATCGCTGTGGTGCAATGGCCGCGCGCGCAAGCCAGTGCGGCGATTCCAAGACGCGGTGTCGGAAACGGGACTTGAACCCGTACGAGTTTTCACTCAGCGGATTTTAAGTCCGCGGCGTCTACCGTTCCGCCATTCCGACCCGACCAGGAACCCGGCGGCTGGCCTAGAAGCCCTTCTTGCCGCCACCGGTGCCAGGCTGACCGTACACGCCGTTGGTGAACTCCAGCGAGTACGGCGCACAGATGGGCGATCCGCTGACCTTGTGTACGCGCACGTAGAAGTTGGCGGAATCGTCGCGGCACTGGGTGAAGTAGTAGCCGCGCGGGAAGCACACGCCGTTGGTGTTGAAGGTCATGCAGTACGGGTTGCCGCCGTTCCACCAGCCGTTGTTGCTCTGGTCAAAGGTGTCGCCCGTCGCGCACGGGCACTCGCCGTATTCACTCCACGCCCGGCTGGGCTCGCCACCGCTGGCTGCCTTGAAGTTGGTGAACCAGTTGAAGTCGGTGCGCTGGCAGCACACCGTGTTGCCGGCGTTGACGTACTCAGAATTGGGGTCGGGGCCGTAGGACGGGTTGTTGGTGGTGTGCGAAGCGGTCTTGCCAAGCGTCGGGAACGCATTGCCGGTCGGGCAGGTGCCGCGGAACACGTCGAAGCGCAGGTTGCCGCCGGGGTTGTTCAGGAACCGCACGCGCATGTTGAACTTGTCGCATACCGCATAGCCGCTGTCGGTGCTGTCGTAGGCGTACACGCGGTACCAGTCCTCGTCCGGCGCGTCGACCAGTCGGGCATACACCGTCTCCAGGTTGGCGACGGAGCCGCCGGCGTCGCTCAAGTTGGTGTTGATGACGTAAGCGGCGCCGCAAGTGTCATTGGGCTCGTAGATGTCGCTGCCGTTGCACTCGCAGCCGTCCAGGGTCGAGCCGTTCAGGTTGTAGAAGCCGACCAGGCACTTGAGCTGACACGTGCCCGCGGTGCACTGACCGACGGCGTTCGGGTAGTTGGTGCAAGCATCCGAGGCGTTTTCGTCAGTCACACCGTTGCAGTTTTCGTCGGCGTTGTTGCAGCTCTCCAGCGCGCCGGGGAACATGCTGGCGTTGGCGTCGTTGCAGTCGCCGCCGCCCATGGTGCAGACCGCAGGCTTGCCAATCGTGACTTTGGCGCTGGTGCAGTACTTGTCGCCGTCGGCGTTGCAGCCTTCGTCGACACCGTTGCTGCAACTATTGTCCTTGTCGTCGCACAACTCGGGCTTGCCAGGGGCGCACGTCGGACAGTTGTCGTCGCAGTCGTTGGTGCTGGTGCTGTTGAACTTACCGCCCGGCGCGCACAGACACAGGTAGCTCGACGGCGTGCCGGCGCCGTCCATGTCGCCGTCGTAGTAGTAGTTCTTGCACCCGGTCGAGCCCGCCTCGTCGGTCAGGCCGTTGCAGTTGTTGTCCTTGCTGTCGCACGTTTCTTGCACGCCGGGGCTGACAGCGGCCGTACCGTCATCGCAGTCACCGCCGCCCTTGGTGCAGACGGGCGGGCTGCCGATGATCGGTTTCTTCTCGTCGCAGTAGCCGTCGCCGTCGGCGTCGCAGGATTCGTCGGTCTTGCTGTCGCAGTTGTTGTCGACCGAGTCGCAGATCTCCGACGCCAACGGATTGATGTCCTTGGCGTTGTCGTCGCAGTCGTTGTCGCCCTTGGTGCAGATCTTGGGCGGTCCGCCGCCCAGCAGGTCGTAGCAGTACACCTGATTGTTGTTGGGCGACACGCAGTAGTACTCGCCGTCAAAGCTCATGTTGTACGGCGAGGTCACCAGGTTGAATTCATCGACGTAGTTGCCGGTGTTTTTGTCGTAGCGGTAGACCACGTTGTTGGCGCGACCGACGTACAGGAAGTTGCCGAGCGCGGCCAGCGCGCCGTAAATGGTGGTGTTGGCACCGCCATTGAGGTTCATGGTCTTGACCACGCTGCCGTTGCTCTTGTTGAGCACCCACACCGTCATGCCGTCGGCGCGCATCGCGTACACGTAGTTGGCGTCGACCGTGACCGCGCCAGCCGTGGTGCCGATGTTGAACGACCAGATCTGGCTCGCGCCCATGCCGCTCCAGCGATTGATGGTGTTGTAGCCCCAGTTGGCCGTGTAGTACGTGTTGTCGGTGTCGCCCCAGATTTGCATGATCTGCGGAATACCGCTGTTGAACGCGCCCAGGTACTGCTTGTTGCTGTTGTAGCGGTAGACGGTGGTGCCGGCCCACTGTGGGTACCAGTACTCCTTGTGGAAGAAGCTGTAGCCACCGCCGTGCGAGTAGGTCTCCATGGTCTGCGGCGAGCCGACGTAGGCACCTTTCTGCGGCGCGATCGGTGCGTTGACCACGCCGAGCACCTTGTCGCAGTAGCCGTCTTTGTCGTCGTCGCAGCCTTCGTCGACCGTCAGGTTGCAGTTGTTGTCCTTGTCGTCGCAGGTCTCGTTGGCGGCGCCGGGGTAGACCGTCTTCTCGGTGTCGTCGCAGTCGCCAGCCTTGTCGGCCTTGTAGTTGCCCTGCGGAGCGCACCAGCACTGGTACGAGCTCTGGCCGTAGCCGTCGCCGTCGTTGTCCAGGTAGTAGTTGGTGCAGCCAAGTGAGTTCTGCTCGCTGGTCTGGCCGTTGCAGTTGTCGTCGTAGGTGGTG
>CAXRHS010000736.1:0-3402 GCA_964230235.1 Myxococcota bacterium | reverse complement strand
GGGGCCGCCGCGCCCGCGCACCGTAACCTTGAAGTCGTCGACGTTGGCCATCACCGGGCCGGCGGTAGCACTGACGTGGCCTACTGGCAGTCCGGACCAAACGTGCATGCCCAGGGCCGCCGCTACCTGCAGGGTCGGATCGCCGCACCACCGCCCATCGAGCAAGCCGTCCTCGATCATCGCCACCGCGCCGCGGCCGTTTTCTTCACCCGGCTGGAACGCCAGCACCACCCGACCGGGCAGGTCATCTGCGACCTGGCGCAAGCGGGCCGCCACGCCGAGCAGACACGCCATGTGCGCATCGTGGCCGCAGGCGTGCATGTGGCCCGGCCGCCGCGAAGCGAAAGGCAGGCCGGTCTGCTCTTGCACGGGCAGCGCGTCCATGTCTGCGCGCAGCAAAAGCGCCGGCCCCTTCTTGCGACCAGCGACCACGGCCAGACCGGTGCCGCCGACGACCGTGGGCTGCCACCCTTGCGCGATCAAGGCCTCGCGAACAAAGCGCTGGGTATCGACTTCGCACAGCGACAATTCCGGCTCTGCATGGAGCGACCGCCGCCAGTCGACCACTGCCGCGGACTCGGCGCTGGTGGCGGACCCGCACAAGACTTGCTGCCAGTTTGCACTCATGCCGGCCTCTCCTTGCTGTCTTTGGCGTCGCTTTGTCCGACCAACCGCGTCACCACGCGCTCAATCATCGCCGCGCGCACTGGTGTCGCCCCGAGCGCTGGCCGCAAGCCGTGGTATTCGGGGCCCTGCAGTCCTTTTTCGCGCAGATCGAACTGGCGCGCGCGGATCGTCGCTTGCGCCTCGATCTGGCCTGAATGCTCCGTTGCGTGCAGGACCCGCAAAGTCGGGGCGGTGTACACGATCTGGTCGCCGAGCCACCAAATGCTGGTGGTTTCGCCGCGATCCCAGCGATCGGCCTTGACGGCGCACACAGTCGGCGCGCCGTGGTCGGTGGTGCGCACCGTCAGGACGAACCAGGCCATCGAGAACCTACCCGGGAGCCTGGGTCGGCAAGCCGGCCGCGACCCACGCCTTCCAACCGCCGGCCAGCGAATAGACGTTGCGGTACCCCATCTTGTGCAGGTTGTCGGCCGCCAGCGCCGACCGAAAACCGCCGCCGCAGTACAGCACCAGCGCCTGGCCCTTGTCTGGGACGGCCTGCACGACGTCGCGCTCAATCACGCCGCGCCCGAAGTGGTGGGCACCCGCCGCGTGGCCGGCCGCCCACTCGCGGTCTTCGCGCACATCGACCAGCAGCGCGCCGGCCGTCGCCAGATCCGGCCACCCGACCACCGTCACTTCGCGCACGCGGGTCTTGGCGTCGTCGACCAGGGCTACGAATTCGTCGCTGTGCTGCATGGACACCCTCCGAGCGGGCAGTGTGGCCCGCCGCGCAGGGCGAGGCAAGGGGCCGGCACCTGCGAATTCGCGATTGACAACCATGTCGCTGCCTTTACAATGCGCCCCCCGCTGCGGCCGACCGGGAAGCGTCCGCGCCCCAATCGGGCGAAAAACCGCAGCAAAAGCCAGCGCAACGGCGCCCGCACCTTGAGCGGACACCCATGGGCGCTCATCCGCGCTGGCCCGCCAAATTGGGTCCTGAACAAGGACCGGTCCGGCGGAACCCGGGTGCGGGGCAAGCGCACACTTTGATCACGACGCCCGCGGGTGTCGACAGGAACGCAAATGGACACGGTAGCAATCAGTGCGCGCCCGCGCTTGCTGGCTGGCTCCGACGTGGCGAACAAGGTCCGCCGCGCCGGCTTGCTGCCCGCGGTGATGTACGGCGCAGGCGTCGGGTCGGGTGCCCGCATGGTGACGTTGGATCCGCAGGCCGTGCGCAAAGGCCTGAGCAGCGCATTTGGCCGTAACCAGCTTTTCAGCGTCGAGTTTGAAGGCAAGCAGCACCTCGCGATCTGCAAGGAAGTGCAGATCCACCCGGTCAAGCGCACGCTCAAGCATGTCGACCTTTTCGTGGTCACGCCGGCCAGCCCGATCCAGGTCACCCTGGCGGTGGTGCTGTCGGGTCGCTCGGCCGGTCAAAAGGCCGGCGGTCGCTTGGAGCAAATCACCCGCTACGTCACGGTGGCTTGCACGCCGACCAGCCTGCCCAAGGCGATCGAGATCGACGTCACGCCGTTCGAGAACGGCACCGTGATGACGGTCGACAACCTGCCGCTGCCGCAGGGCTGCAAGGCGGTGTTCAAGAAGTCGTTCAAGATCTTTGAGTTGTTTGCGCCCAAGGTCGAAGAAAAGGCCGCGGTGGACGACAAGAAGAAGCCCGCCGGCAAGAAGTAAGCAGGCGCCCGCAGGGGCGGTTCTCGGAAGTCTTCGATGGCCGCCCCGCCCACAACCGGCAACGCCCAGCGCCCGCGCGGCGCCGCCGCCCAAGTCGGATCGGACCCGCCCATCCGGGCCCTGGTCGGGCTGGGCAACCCGGGCAAGGGCTACGCGGCCACCCGCCACAATGTGGGCTTCCTGGCGATCGAACAACTGGCTGCGCGCCGGTTGGCCGCCTGGTCCAGCAAGTTCAACGGTCTGTTCGCACGCTGTCGCCTTCCCGGACCCGCCGGCGAGGTGGACGTCGCACTGCTGCAGCCCCTGACCTACATGAACTGTAGTGGCCACCCAACCCAGCAGATGCTGGGGTTCTTCGGTTACAAGCCCGAAGAGTTGCTGGTGTTTCACGATGACCTGGACCTGCCGTTTGGCCGGGTACAGGTCAAAGCTGGCGGTGGCCACGGCGGCCACAACGGCCTGCGTTCATTGGTCGCCCAGTTGGGCAGCAACCACTTCGTGCGCGTGCGCATCGGCATCGGCCGGCCGGGAATGGCCGGGGAACCAGGCGGCAAAGCCGGCGACGAAGCGGTCAGCAACTGGGTGCTTTCGGCGTTCAGCGGCGATCAACGCATCGAATTGCCGCAGGTCCTGGACCGCGCGGTGGCGGCGGCAGAGGCCGTGGTGGCGCAGGGCGTGCGCGCAGCCATGAACGCGCACAACGCCCAACCGGCGCAGGCCGGAACCAAACCCGCGAACTCGTAAGGGTTCGCACCAATCGGAGCCGACCGCCCTGCTGTGGCGGTCGGTGCACCGGGCAGGCCGCGGATGGACCGCGACCTGGCCTCCTCGCTCGCGGCGGCCCGTCAAGTTGGCGGCGATGCGGGCGAAAGCGCTCGGCAGCGAAAGCGGTTTGCACGCCGGGCGCCTGACCAAGGGGAGCACCAAGGAGAAAGGCGCATCATGCTAGTTCGTATGTATGAGACGCTGTTCATCACGCGCGTCGACGCGGAAGCTGAAGTGGCGGAAAAGATCCACCAGCGGCTTTTGCGCGCGCTCGAAGCGATGGGCGGCAATGAAATCAAGCTGGTCGACTGGGGCAAGCGCAAGCTGGCCTAC
>CAXRHS010000735.1:0-5863 GCA_964230235.1 Myxococcota bacterium | reverse complement strand
GCCGCCGCCCGCCTGGCCGGTCGGGCTCTGCGGCCCGTCGGAGCAGGCGACCCCAGCAACCAGGGCAAAGACCGTCACAATGTTGAAGGGTTGGCCTCTCAACGCGCGTACCCACACCGTTGCTCCCGTCGCCGGGGCGGTAGCATCGTGCACGGTTCCGCGACACGGTGCAAAAATCGCGGACGGGCCAGCTGACTTTGGAATCAGCGCTCCCGGTTGCCCGCATGGCGTGCGCTCGAACGTCGCCCCCTGGTCCGCAGCGCCAAGTGGGCTTGCAAGGATGCGAGCCTGCGTCCCGCCGAAAAAGCCTGACTTTGGCATCAGCGCGACCTACTGCAGCTCGGCGTCGAGCACGCTAAAGCCGCTTGCCCGGAACAGCTTGGTCACCGCAAGGCCGATCTTGGACCCGGCCGGCATACCGGGCAGCACGCCGCCGATGTCCAGGCTCGGCAGCGCCACATCGATCTTGTCCAGACCGGGCAGGCCTTTGTCGAGCTGGTCGCTCAATAGCTTGGTGATCATCTGTTCAAAGAATGGCTTCTGGGCCTCGAATTCCTTGGTGATGCTCACCATTTCCAGGTGGTAGAGCAACTGCTTGTCGACCTGCACCGACACCTGCGGGTTGCCCTGCGCGTCCTTGCCGAGCGCAATGCCCGCGCCAATGTCAAAGCTGCCAAAGAAGCCAAACTTGAGCGGCGGGTCGCCCATCGGCACGGTCGCCCCAATCGAGGCGTCGCCGACCTGGATCCGGAACTTCATCGGATCGCTGCCTCCGCAGCTTTCCAGGATGGGCGGCAAGAACAGGTCGAGGTCCAAGGTCGCCCCGTCCAACGGCACCGGGGACCCGGATCCGCCGCCGCCGCCACCGAGCGCGGCCAGATCGACCTTGTCGAGCTTGAGGCCACCGGCATACCACACGGCGTGCAGCAATTGATTGATCACGTCGTCGTGCATCGCGAACTGCAGGCGCTTGGTCTGGTCGATCGCAAAGGCGTCTTCCACCGTGCCAATGCACCCCGACCGCGCGATGCTGCCCAAAATCACATGTGCCGTACCTTTGGCCGCCGAGAAGCCGGCGTCCATCAGCACAAGGCCGCCCTTGGGGCTGAATTTCAAGGTCTTGAGCTTGGAAACCAGCTGGATGGTCACATCCTTGCCGCCCTTGACCGCCGCCGGCAGCGGGATCGGCGCGTTGATCGCCATCTGGCTCAGCAGCCCGCCGATGAGCTTGGGGATCTGCTTGTTGAGTTCGGCCACGATCTGATCGGCGATCTGGCCCTCGTAGGCATCGAGAATCATGTTGAACAAGAAGTCGAACAGCCCCGCGATGCCGTCGACATGCAGCTTCATGTCCTCGATGGCGGCCTGACTCTTGGTGACCTTGGCCTCGACAAAGCCGTTGAACACCGCCATGCCCATGCCGGCGTTGACCAGCAGCTTGCCGATCTTGATGTCGCCAGTAACCTTGATCGTGACCGAGATCGGCCCGACCTTTTGCTTGGCTTTGACGGCGATGTCGGTCTTGATGTTGGTGATCTTGAGCGCCAGGTCCAGGCCGCCATCCACCGTTTGCAGCGACACCGTCGGCTTGTCGAACTTGAAGTTCGACAGCGTGACCTCAACCCCACCGGAGTTCAGGCCCCCCGGCGGCAACAGCGTCGCCACGTCCAGGCCCGCGAGCGCAATCTCCATCAACGTGGCTAGATCGTTTGGCTTCTTGGGGTCGTGGTCGCCGTCGTCGAAAAAGTCATGGCCCAGGAACACCTGCATGCCATCGGGCACCAGCGCTGCGTCTGGTTGGGTGCCGTCGACCGGGTAGTAGCTGCCCGAGTAATAGAAGCCGCGGGTGGCGCGCGCACTCTGGTCGCCGATGTCGGTGGTCTTGGCTTCGAGCCTGTTCAGGCCGTGCTTGGCCGGATACTGGTTGACCCAGGTGCCGATGCTGCAGGTGTAGGTCTCCGGGTTGCATACGCCGGCCGTGCACTCTTGGTCGGTCTGGCACGATTTGTGGCTGACGTAGGCGTTCTTGCCGTTCAACTGCAA
Source organism: Myxococcota bacterium (assembly GCA_964230235.1). GTDB lineage: Bacteria > Myxococcota_A > UBA9042 > UBA9042 > UBA9042 > SXRM01. The sequence goes on along the minus strand of CAXRHS010000735.1, from coordinate 3,820 downwards.
GGTCTTGATGCCGCTGGTTGCGTCGCCGGCGGTGCCCTTGACCTGCACCGAGGCTTTGCCCTGCAGCGTCGCGCCCCAAGGCGGGTAGTCGATGGTCAGCAGCGGCGGGGTGCCGTCGACGATGAGCGTCCGGTCGTGCACGAGCTTGGGATGGTCTTGCACGGTGAACTGCAACTGGTACTTGCCGTCCTCTGCAAAAACCGTGCTGTTGCCGCCGATGACCTTCCAGCCTTTGGCGGGCGCCAAAACCGCGAGGTCGACGGTTGCCGTCGGCACCAGGTTGTCAAAGGCGTCTTTGACCGCGCTGACAAACGTCACCTTCTCCTCTTGCTTGTAGACAGGTTTGTTCGGCACCGCCAGCACTTCCAGCTGGCTCGGCGGCCCTGGCTCGACCGTCAGCACCGCCGGGTGCAGGGTAAACAGGCTCCAGTCGAGCGTCTCGGGCACGCACTGCAGCTTGTGGGCGCCGGCTTTGGTACTGGTGGCGTACAGACCCTTGACGGTCACGGTCTTGGGCAGGTCGAGCGCAAACGGAAAATCCGCGATCGGATTGCCCCAGGCGTCGTTGGCGGCGCAGGTCAGCTGACTGGCGTTGCCCGCCACGATCTGCGCCGGCTCCAGCAGCGTGAACAAGTGGCGCGGCACATCGGCGGCGACCTGCAAGGTCAACGGCGTCTTGTCGGCTGTGCCATCCACTTCGCACGCAAGCTGCAGCGAACCCGCCTTGAGGGCCGGCGCCACCAGCCCGCCCGGCGCGGTGCCCTGATCGGGCGCCACCTGCAATGAAAACCCGGAGACGATGGCGTTGCCATAGGCATCATGGGCGGAACACGCGCACTGCACCAGCGACCCGGCGGTCACCTGGGCGGGCTGCGGCGTCGGCGGCTGGCCGTGCAGCCCCACCCACAGGGTGTCGAGCGCCGTCGGCAGCCCTGCGATGACGTAGAGCGTGGGCGGCGTGGCGTCCAGCAGGCCCAACGACGGCACCTGGCACTGCACCTTGTACTCGCCGACTTTGCCGAGGATCAGCTGGCCGTCTTTGATCGCAAGCGGTCCGGCCGGCCCGGCGACCACCGCAAGCGTGGCGGGCCCGGGCAGCGCGACCTCCGCGCCCGTCTGGTCGGCGGCAGCGCCTTTGACGGGCGGCAAGAACGCGCGGCACTGCACCTTGGCCTGCATGCCCGCCCGAACCTCGCCGGAGCCGGGATCGGTGCGCAGCACCAGCAACTTGGGATCTACGTTGGCGGCAGCACCTGAACCGCTGGCGGAACTGCCGGCGGCCGTGCCGGTCGCTGACCCATTGGCGCACGCGGCGGCCAGCCCAGCCCACAGGCATGCGGCGAGCGCGAGATGCAGGGGCGTGCGAAACAACGACAACTCCAGGGTGCCCACTGCGGCAACCCGTGAGCCTAGCATGCCGGTCGGGGCGGGCAACGGCAAAACCGCTTGCCGCCAGCGCCGATCCACTGCCTTTTGCGTCGCAACAGGCCGCGTTTGCGAGGTGCAATGTGCCGATGGCGCGCAGTCGCCTTGGCGCAGCCGGTCGGCACCTGGCTGCGTCCACAAGACTGGATCGGCTTTGGCCGCCACTTTGGCGGCTGCCCCATTGCCGCAACCCCGCCGCCGCGACTATGCTTGCCGCCATGCTGGGCCCCACCGACGAACAGATCCGCGCCCTTGCCCGACGCGAGGCGGATCCACTGTACGCCGCGGCCTTTGCGCCAATCGCCCGCGGACCGGTGTTCGCGGTGCTGGCGTTGTTGGCGCTGGGTTTGTTGGCGCTGCCGCTTGCGTTGCTGCAATTGGCCGCCCATGGCTTGCGCCGCCGCTCGACCGAGCCTGCACCCGCTGCCAGCCAGCGGTAGTCTTGCCTGCCATGGACGACGTCATCGTGCTCGGTTCCGGGCCAGCCGGGGCCATCGCTGCCGCGCACCTGCACGAACGTGGTCGCCGCGTGCACCTGGTCCACATGGGCCACGACGATCACAGCTACCGCGATCACATTCCCGATGCGCCGTTTTCGCAGCTTCGCCGCGAGGCACCCGATCAAGCGCGCTGGTGGTTGGGCGCTAGCGGCGAGGGCATCCCGACCGGCAAGGTGCGGATCGGCTCGCAGCTGACGCCGCCGCGCCAGTTCACGGTGCGCGACACCGCGACAGAACTGCCCGTGCAGAGCAGCAGTTTCGAGCCGATGCAGAGTCTTGCGCTCGGCGGTCTCGGCGCGGCGTGGGGCGCTGCGGCCTACACCTACACCGACGCAGAACTGGCCGCATGTGGCTTGCCGGCGCAAGGCTTTGCGGACCACTACCAGGCCGTCGCCGACCGCATCGGCGTCAGCGGTGCGCGCGACGACGACACTGCGCCGGCGTGCAGTGGCCAGTTGCGGACCTTGCAGCCCCCACTGGACCTGGACAGCAACGGCGAAGCGCTGTTGCAGGCCTACCGCGCGCGCCGGGCCGGGGCGCAGTTTCGGCTCGGCCGCATCCCGCTGGCAATCTTGTCGGCCGACCTGGGCGAGCGCCGGGCAAACCCGTATTGCGACATGGATTTCTGGTCCGATTCGCGCAAGTCGATCTACCGACCGCGCTACACCATCGAGCGACTGCGCGGCCAGCCAGGGTTTACCGAAACCACCGGCGTGGTCGCCGTTGGCTTTGAAGAGCGGTCAGATGGCCAGGTGACCTTGCACGGGTTGTTGCCGGCGGACGGTCGGCGCCGCGTCCACATGACCGCAAAGCGGCTGGTCGTGTGCGCCGGGGCGCTCAACTCGGCGCGACTGGTCCTGGCGGCGCGCGCGCAGACCAACCTGCGCACACCGGTGTTGTGCAACCCTTACACCTACATTCCGTGCGTGCAATTGCGCCGCTTGGGGCGGGGCGCCAACGATCGCCGCCACAGCATGGCGCAATTGGCAGGGCTGTACGCGCCGGACGACGCGCCAGACGACCTGGTGTCGCTGCAGTTCTATTCGTACCGCAGCCTGCTGGCGTTCAAGCTGGTCAAGGAGTTGCCGCTGCACCCGTGGGTCGGGTTGCAAGTGGTCCGGTTGTTGATGGACAGCCTCGTCATTGTCGGCGTCCACCATAGCGACGCGCCAACCGCCGACAACTGGCTGGCGGTCGACCGGCCAGGTGGCGACGGCGCATGGCCGCTGCGCATCCACTACCAGCCGCCGGCCGACTGGACCGCGCGGCGCGGCCGGCGCGAAAAAGCGATCCTCGCGCAGCTGTGGCGGCTGGGATGCTATGGCGGCGCGCGCTTGCGCCCGGGCCACGCGTCGAGCATCCACTACGCGGGCACCGTGCCGCACCTGCCGCCGGGCAGCGACGATCGCCATGGCCTGGACCCGCATGGGCGCCTGCTCGGCACCCGGTCGGTCTTTGTCGCCGACAGCGCCGGCTGGCAGCACCTGCCGGCCAAGGGTTTGACGCTGACGATCATGGCCAATGCAAGGCGCATCGCCGCGGCCGTCGATGCCGATCTGGGGGGCGCGTGACCAGCCGCTGCGCCGTCGTCACGGGTGCCAGCGGCCTGGTTGGCGGCGCCATCGCGCGCGCTCTGGCACAGGCCGGCTGGCAGGTGCGCGGCACCGCCCGCGATCCAGGGTCGGCGCGCGCCAAGACCGGGCTCGACATCGCGTGGTTTGCCGGCGACTTGGAGGGCGGCGGGTTTGACCCGCAGGCGTTTGCGGGCGCCCATGCGCTGGTGCACGCCGCCTGGGCCAGCGAGCCAGGCAATCCGGGTCGAGCGGCCGCGCGCAACCTGGCGGGTGCAGAGGCCCTTTTTCGCACTGCGCGCGACAGCGGCGCGGCGACCCGCG
>CAXRHS010000734.1:0-8184 GCA_964230235.1 Myxococcota bacterium | reverse complement strand
CAACCGCACCCAGCCGACCCAAGGCGCCAACAACGCTGCACAGCAAGGCGGTCAGCCTTCTGGGGCGGCGCGCGCCCAGGGTGGAGCGCCAGGCAGCCGCAACGGCGGGCTGCCGGCCGACTTCCAAAAAGTCTGGGACGCCCACCCGCACAACTACCAGGCCGATTCGAGCCAGAACACGTCGAGCCAGGCAATGGCCGACTGGCTCGGCTTCGACCCGGCGGTGTACCAGAATACCTGCGCGATTCGCCTGTCGACCATGTTCAACCAGTTGGGCGGTGAGTACAAAATCACCAAGGAAAAGGCGGTGGCCGCTGGCATCCCGGCGGCGCGCGTCGCGTACTCCAAGAAGACGGGGTGGTTCTACATCTTGTCGGCCAAGGAAGCTTGGACCTACGTTTCCGCGCACTTCGGGCAGCCACACCAGGGCTGGCCCAACGGCAAGCGTTTCAAGACCCAAGACGAGTTCAACGCGTCGTTTGAGAGCGAGATCGAACCCGAGATCAGCGGCAAGAAAGGCATCGTCGCGTTCGACAAGATCTTTGGCTATGGCGGCACCGGCCACGTCGACGTGTTCAACGGCAAGACCTTGTCCGACGCCGGCAATTGGTATCCGTGCCAGCACCTCAAGGTTTGGTACATCTAGCGTATTTTGGCGTCGCGATTGCCGCCATACAGGATTGCCAAAGTCCGCCATCATGGCGGACCCCGGTAATCCTGTGCTTGCTGGGTGGGTCGCCAAGTTCGCGTCTGCATGGCAGCCGACTCGCGGCGACGGCGGAAGGATGATCTTGAACTTCGGTCAGCGTCTATAGCTCACGCCGTGCCTGGTTTTCGCGCGCCACCCCGCCCAAAGCCTGAATTGACAACGGGCGCAACGGCCCTGTGCGCCGTTCCGGTCGGTGACGCGTATCGCTATGTCGACGCCCGCGGTGGGTTCGCGTTCGCGGCGGCGTTTCGCCACGCGCGGCCGTTCTTTGAAGGTCTGGCCGCAGCGCACAACGGGCGGGATTGGGGCTATCTCGGGCCCGACGGCGCCTGGAAGATTGCGCCGCAATTCGACGACGCCTGCGATTTCTCCGAAGGCGTCGCAGCCGTTGCGGTTGACGGCCGCTGGCGGCTCATCGACGACGGCGGCCAACCGACCTCGCAGCGTTCCTTTGCGGCGCTCGGCCCGCTGCGCCAGGGGCTCGCATGGGCGGCCGACAGCGACCGCTTTGGCTACGTCGCGCGCGACGGCCAGTGGCGCATCGCGCCGGTTTGGGAGGCGGTCGGCGATTTCTCGGATGGCCTGGGCCTGGTCGAGCGCGGCGGGCGTTGCACCTTTGTCGACCAGTCTGGCGCGGTTGCCGCCACCGGCTGGCACGCCGAGGCCGCGGAGTTTGCCGATGGCCTGGCGCCCGTCCGCGACGGCGACCTCTGGGGTTTCGTCAACCGCCTGGGCGCTCGCTGCATTGGCGCCGCCTGGCAGCAGGCGCGGCCTTTCCGCGAGGGCCTGGCACCGGTGCGCTCCGACGCCGGCTGGGGTTACATCGGCACCGACGGTCGGGTGGCAGTCGCGCCGCGCTGGACCCTAGCGCAGGGCTTTTGCGAGGGCCTTGCCGCGGTGCAGGCCGAGACAGTCGATGGCTTGCGTTGGGGCTATGTGGATCGCGAGGGGCGGCTGGTGGTGCCGCCGCGCTTGCTCTGGGCCACGCCCATGCACGGCGGCCTGGCGCTCGCGCACGGCGGCGACGGCGCCGTCGTTGTCAACCGCGCTGGCGTCTTGGTATTTTCCGCGAAATTGCTGGGCTGACTAGCGGCGCACGCCGTCCGACTGTCCGCCTGCGGCCGAGTCCAACTTCTGCACCGGCGCGGCTTCGATCCGCGGGGTGGCGTCGACTTCTTGGCGCAGGGCCTGGTCTTCGCCCTCTTTCTTGGCGCGCTTGAAGTTGCCGATGGCTTCGCCCAGGCCTTTGCCCAGCTGAGGGAGCTTGCTGGCGCCGAAAAGCAGGACCACGACGGCCAAGATGGCCAGGATCTCCGGTGTGCCGAGCATGGCGCGGTGCAGCGCCGCAAAGCCAGCGGCCGGGTCGCAGGGCGGCAGGGTGTGCTCCAGGTTGGCCAGCATCGAGAGCCTTCGCAAGCGCCGGGTTGGCGCACAGGCCCGCTATCGTAGCGGATCCGAGCCAGAACCGCCATTGCCGGGCCGAGCGATCACCGCTGGCGGGCTGCCCACGGGCCGAGGCAGCATGACGTCGCGGGGTGGCCGCGGGCGCAGACCGCTCGGCCGGGTGGTCGGCACCGCAATCAGCGCCGCCAGCATCGGATCGGCGTCGGCGCGGCCGGTCATGGTCACCAGGCGCTGGTACAGGTCGCCGGCGGCTACGTGCTCCGCGAACTTCTTGTTGGCCCCTTCGCCCTCGCCCGTCAGCAAGTCGTTGTCGATAAAGGCCGTTGCCTGCACCCGGAACCGCCGCAGGTTCGACGGCCCGACAAAGCTGACCACGGTATACGACGGCGGTTGGTGACCAAGCTGTTGCAATAGCTCTTGCACCGCGGTCTTCCAATTGGCGACGCCAGCGCTCAGCGCGCCAGGGGTATTGCCGAGTTCGGCGGCAGTCGTGACCGCCTCGTGCAGCAGATCGTCGAAAAGATTGCGCACCACCGGGCGCACCGCCGCGTAGCCGCCGTCCATGAAGATCGCGGCGATCACGGCTTCCAGGGCATCGGCCAGGATCGATGGTCGCTTGCGCCCGCCGTTCTGGTCTTCGCCGCGACCCAGGCGCAGCGCCGGGCCAAGTCCAATGTTCTCCGCAATTTCGGCAAGGCAGCTCTCGCGCACCAATTGCGACTTGAGCAACGTCAGCTGCCCTTCGCGCCGCTCCGGCATCATCTCGACCAGCGCCTCGGTGATTACCAACCCCAGCACCGCGTCGCCCAGAAATTCCAGGCGCTGGTTGTCGCTCTGACAGTCCAGGCGCTCGTTGCGAAACGAGGTGTGGGTCAGCGCTTGCTCCAGGTACTGGTGGTCGCCAAAAGCGTGACCCAAGCGCCGAACTAGGTTGGCCGTCGCCGCGAGCGGATCGTGCAGAGGAATCAGAGGCCGCGAAGTGCGACGCACACCATCGCTGAAATCAACCATCATTCAACCGGGCTCGCCTGGGCGCGCAGACTGGATTGTACCACCGCCGACTACCCGGTCGCCACTGAACAACACGCCCGCCTGGCCGCGCGCCGCAGCAAAGAGGTCGGCGTGCACCTGCAATGACACCGCGCTGCCGCCTTCGTCCACTCGTTCGATCGCGCAGTCGACAGGTTGGCCGCGATGCCGCACCTGCACGGCCAGCCGCTCGCCGACCGATGGCGGGGCACCACCGACCCAGGTGCACCCGGCGATGTGCAGCCATCCGGCGCGCAGCTGGGCGCGCTCGCCTACCACCACCGTGCCATCCGGGCGCTTGTCCAAAACGTAGAGCGGCGCTGCGTCCGGCGCTGCGCGGGCAATCCGCAGCCCGTGTCGTTGACCAATCGTCACCGCGTGCAGGCCGTCGTGATCGCCTACGCGCCGGCCTTGCAGATCGACGACCGGTCCCGGCTGCACCGCCAACCGGACTTGCAGCCAATCTTGCGGGCGCTGACCGCCGATAAAGCACACGTCCATCGACTCGCGCTTGGCGGCCGTCGGCAAGCCCAGGCGGTCGGCGTGCCCGCGCACTTGGACCTTGGTCAGATCGCCGAGCGGAAAACGCAGAAGCCGCGCAGACGTTGGCACCAAAGGGTACAAGAAGTACGCCTGGTCCTTGGCCGGATCGCGGGCCCGGTGCAGCGTCTGGCCGCCGTTGCCGTCGGGCAGCAGGCGCGCGTAGTGTCCGGTCGCCATCGCCTGCGCGCCGAGGTCGCGTGCAAGGCCCAAGAGGGCGTCGAATTTGAGCGATCGGTTGCACTGCACGCAGGGGTTCGGCGTCTGGGCGTCGGCCCAGCCATCGACAAACGGCTGCACCACCTTGGCCTGAAACGCGGCGCGCTCGTCGACCACGTAGTGGCGAATGCCCAGGTGATGGGCAACGGCGCGGGCGTCGCGGGCATCGTCTGGGGCACAGCAGCTGCCCGGTCGGTGGTTCTGGGTCGGCACGTCGTACAGGCGCGCCGTGACCCCAAACACCCGATAGCCCGCCTCGACCAGCAGCCCGGCGACTGCGCTGGAATCGACCCCGCCACTCATCGCCACCGCCAGCGAACTGCCGACCGGCAGGCCGACGATCGCGCGCACTGCCTGCGGATCGGCAAGGCTTGCCTGTAGCTGGACGAGATCGGGCGCGTGGGCGGTGGACATGCGCGGCGAGCGGGCGCCACGGCGGCGCGAAGCGCCAAGATAGGTGCGCAAGGCCGACCGGTAAAGGCGGCGCGCCGCAACCAACTGGCCGCGGCGCGGTTTTGGCCCTACGCTGTGGCGCGGCCAGACCGGCCGGCGGGGCGTGATGCGCGACCAGATGGCACGATGGCTGGCGCCGGCCGCCCCGACAGCCGCGGCGGTGGCGATGGCCGCTGCGGGTCTGGCGGCGTGGGACTACCACCTGGCCCTTGCGGTTGCGCCCGTCAGCGCTTGGGCGAGCGGCGTGACTTCGGGCAGGTGGCTGCGGCGCACCGATCGGCTTGCGCCAGCGCTGGTGGCGATCTTGCTCGGCCCCTTGGCCGTGGCCGCGGCGGTGGCCCCGTGGCAGCCCGCTTGTAACCTGTTGGATAGCCTGGGCTTGTGGTTGGTAGGGCCAGTGGCGGCAGCCGTGTGGGGATTGGGCGTGGGCGCCATCGCGGCGCTGGCGCCGGGCCTTGCGCGCGCAAGGCTGGGGTTGGCCGGCCTGCTGGTGGCCGCGGCGCTGCCGGGCGCCGTGCACTTCTTGGCCAGCCCGCAAATCTACGTCTACTTGCCACACACCGGCCGGATCGCAGGCGCCCTGTATGAAGATGCCGTGGCGGTCGGCTGGCGCGATGTGGCCTACCGGTTGGCGGACTTGGGGTGGCTGCTGCCACTACTGGCCGTCGTCGCGCACCTGCGCAAGCACGACCGGCCTTGGTCCATCGCTGCGCTCGTGCAGACAGGGCGCGCGGATCGCAGGGTCGCTTGGGCGGGGTGGGTTGGCGTCGTTGCAGTCGCGGGTGGGCGGGGGTTCGCGGACGAGGCGCGGTGGCGCACGCCGCAGAGCAGCTTCGACGCCGCGCTGCCGGTGCGCCTGAGCGTTGCGGGTCCAAGCGGCACCGCCGTCACGGTGCATGGACCGCGCGGGATGCGCTGGCGGCAGCCGCTGCAGCAACTGCACCACGACGTTGCCTACCGGTATCACCAGTTGAGCCAATGGTTCGGACACGCCACCCCCGACATCCACCTGTATGCGTGGCCCGACGCCGGCAGCAAGCGCGCCTGGACCGGCGCCCACCGCGTCGAGATGGCCAAGCCGTGGCTGCGCCAGGTGCACATGGTGCTGCCCGAGTTCGGCAGTTCGACGCTGACCCATGAACTGGCCCATGTATTTGCGGCAAACTGGGCTGGCAATCCGCTGGGCATTGCCTTGGGGGCCGGCTACTTACCCGATGCGCTGCTGATTGAAGGCGTGGCGGTTGCCGCGGAATGGCCGGTGCGCGGTGGGCTGGACCCGCACGGATGGGCGCGCGCGGCGCGGCAAATCGGCAAAGCGCCGCCGCTGCAAACGCTAGGTTCTTCTGCGGCCTTTCTGCGGCTGAACCCGGATCTCGCCTATACGCTGGCCGGATCACTGCTGCGCCATGTCGCCGACCACTGTGGCCGGACAGGCCTGGCGCGGGCCTACGCAGCTGGCAACCTGGGTCAGGCGTGCCCGCAACCGCTCGACACCGTGCTGGCGGGCTGGGCGCAGTTTGTGGACGATCCCGCACGTCCGCAGCCGAGCCCGGCCGACTTGGAACGCGCAAGGGCGCGTTTCGAGCCGCCGGGGCTTTTCGACCGGCCGTGTGCTCTGGCGGTGGGGCGCTGTCGCGACCGCGCGGGGGGCGACCACGTCGCGGGCAACGACCGCGCTGCCCGTGACCGCTGGCTCGCGCTGCGCGAAGCCCTGCCGGCCGCCGCCGATCGGGTCGAACTGGCCGTGGCGCTCGACAGTGCAGTCGCCGTCGCCGCTGCCGGGGCCCCGCTGGCCGCCGTCGGGCAGCTGGACGCCTGGGTGACGGCACAGCGGGCGCGACCGGCTGCCAGTCGACCCAATCGGCTGGCGCTGGCAGCAGCCGAATCGGTCCGCGGCGACCTGTACTGGCAGGCAGGCGATGCAGCGCGGGCCGAAGCGGCGTGGGCGCAGGCGGCGCTCGCGCCAGTCGACGAGGCGGTCGCGCGCACCTTGGCAGCCAAGCAGCACCTGAGTCGTGTCGCTGGTGCCGCTCCCCTTTTGCGCCACGTGTTGTGCGCGGGCGGCGCAGTGGCGCGCATCGACCCCCTCTTTGACGCGTTGCCGCAGGCCGTGCCGGCAGACCCGATCGCAGCGGCACTATGGGCGCGGCGGGCGTTGCGATTTGGCGACGAAGCGATGGCGCTGCAAGTGCTGCAACAGACCTTGACTCAACTGCGCGATCGCCATCCGCTGATGGCGGCAGAAGCCGCGCGCACCACCGGCATGGCGCTCGCCCGCCGCGGTCGCTGCAACGAACTGGCTGCGATTTCCGCCGCGATCGCGCCGCTGTCGTTGGCGCGCGAACTGCAATTGCGATGCGACTGGGCAGCAACTGCGAGCCAGCGGCCGTCTCAACCCGAAAAACCGCAACGCTAATCAGCCATTATCGAAATCGGCGCGACGCTTGAGCAGCCAGCGCAGAGCTGCAGCCGCAACGGCGACCAGCAGTCCCAGCCACAGCGCGATGCGGTAGTCGTCCATCGCGCGAACCGCAATCGCGCCGATGGTCAAGATACTGCACAGCAGATACAGAATGAGCACGGCCTGGCGGTGGCTCAGGCCAAAGTCAATGAGCTGGTGATGGATGTGGCGGCGGTCGCTGTGAAAGGGCGAACTGCCGGCCATGGCCCGCCGCACGAAGGCAAAGGTGGTGTCGAAAAGCGGCACCCCGAGCGCGATGATCGGCAGCGCCAGCGCCATCAGGCTTGCGCGCTTGCTGGCGGTCCACAGGCCCGAGACCGCAAACACGTACCCGAAAAGCATGCTCCCCGAGTCACCCATGAAGATGAGCGCTGGCGAAAAGTTGAAGATCAGAAAGCCCAAGGCGGCACCGGCGGTCGTCGCGGCCATCAACGCCAGAAAGCCTATGCCGTCAATCTGCGAAATCGCGAAAAGCGACACGGATGCGAAAAACGCAACGCCGGCCGCCAGACCGTCCAGGCCGTCGATGAGGTTCATGGCGTTGATAAACCCGCACACCCACAACCAGGTCAGCGGCAGCGACCACAGCCCCAATTGCACTGGGGTGTCGAACAGGCTCACGGAGTCGACGCGCAGTTCGCTCTCCCACAGCAGCAGGGCAACCAGCGATTGCACGCCCAGCTTGCCCCATGCACCCACACCGCGCAGATCGTCGAAGACGCCGAGCGCCAGGATCGCGATGGCGCCGCCAAAAAAGGCCACCAGCCGGCCGGCATCGCTGTGCAGCTCGGTCGAAAAGTCGTTGCCGTACCAGCCCAGCGCGCCGATGGGCAGCAAGATGCCAATGCCGATGGCGATGCCACCCAAGCGAGGCACCGGGGCAGCGTGAACCTTGCGGGTCGCATCCGGCTGGTCGAAAAGCTTGTATTTTCGCGCAAAACCTAGCACGAGCGGCGTCATCAACGCCACGACTCCGGTCGACACCAGGAACGCAGCGATAAACGACTTGCGGATCATCTACAAAACCGGCGGCGCGACGCCGCTACTGCGAACCTAGGTTGCGGCAAGGCCGGGCCGGGATCATAGCGCAGCGGCGAGGTGGTGCAATCGCGAGCCGGGCCTGCCATGGGCTCCGATCCAAAAGACCGCGAACGCATCCGGGCGCCAAGTGCAACCGCCGAGCGCAGCGGCGAGGCCGATTGCCAACATGCGCGCCTGCGGCTCATCCGGCCAGCGAAGCGCGCGCAAACAAGACTGCGCCAACTTCTCGCCTGCCCCTATTTGATGCGCCGCAGGTGAGCGCCGCGCGGCCGCGGCTGTGGTGGCGGCGGATCCGGTTCATCGGGGCTTGGTTGCGGCTCAGGCGGCT
>CAXRHS010000733.1:0-2210 GCA_964230235.1 Myxococcota bacterium | reverse complement strand
GTGCAAAGCGTGAGGGAGATGCGCACAGCCATCGCACCCGACGCCGCGCGCCTGTGTGCGCAGCGGCAGGCCTGGCGCGGTGCCGGACTGGCTGAACTGGCGCGGTCGATGCGCACCGAGTCGGCGCTGTCTGCCCTGCAGACCCTGAACATGCGCTTCTTTGACGACGTCATCGAAGGCAGTGGCAATGTCGCCTATCGGCTGGCCTACAACAGTTTGCGCCGGGTCGACGACCCCGGTCGCGATGTCGTCGCCGGGCTGTTGGAAGTGGAATTTCGCGATGCCGAGCGGGTGCTGGGCGTTGCCGAGGCCATTGGCCGTGCAGATGGCGATGCGGCAGCGCGAATTGCGCGTGCCCTGGTGTCGCAGGGCCAGGCCGCTGTCGAGGCGGCGATCGCCGCCGTGCAGGACGAGTCCAAGTAGTCACAATTCAGGAGGCCAGGCCATGTCGACCGCAACCCTTTCGATCCCCGAAGCCACGCCGCTCCACCCTTGGGCGGGGACAGGCGACCGCGCCCTGGTGCCGGCAAGCGACGCCGAGGCCGCTGCGCTGGATGCCCGCGCCCGCGCTGCCAAGCCGATGACCGGCGAGTGGGGCTTTGGCCGGGCGCTTGGCCAATGGGCGAGCTATCCGAGCACCCGCTTGATGGCGCTCGGATTTTGCGTTTTGGGCGCCGCGCGCATCGCTGCGGGACCGCTGGGCTGGCTCGACCTCGCGCTGGTCGTCGCGTTGTTTGCGTGGGAGCCCATCAACGAGTGGATCATCCACGCCCACCTGCTGCACCTCAAGCCGCGGCAAGTGGGCCCCAAGTGGTTGCGGTTTCAATGGGATTTGCCGATGGCACGCCGGCACCGCGCCCACCACGCCGATCCGTGGGATCTGCCCAACCTCTTTATCCCGATCGGTGCCATTTTGTTCAGCATTGCGCTGCATGCGTCGCTTTTCTTTGCGATCCTGCCGACGTCGCTCGCGCTGACGGCGCTGACCGCGCTCAACCTCGTGGGCCTGTGGTACGAGTGGACGCATTTTGTGGCGCACATCCCGTACCGGCCGACGCTGCCGTGGCTGCGGACGCTGCAGGCGCGCCATCGCCTGCACCATTTCAAGAACGAGCGCTTCTGGCTGGGCGTGAGCAGCAACCTGGGCGATCGGCTGCTGAACACGCTGCCCGATGGCAAGCAGGTCGAGGCCTCGCCGACGGCGCGCTTGCTGCAACGTTGACTGCTCGGGCGTGACAGCACGGCTTTGTCGGACTGGCAGATGGCCTGGCCGAGAACCCTTGGGCGGTGAAGGACGGCCCGAAAAGCAACCGTGGACGATCTGCGGCTACTCGGGCACACTTGGCGCAGCCTTCGGACGAGGTGCGCCATCGAACTGCAGCCGATCACCCAGCCATCCAATGCCGCATATCTTTTCGTGGAAGACGACGGGCGCGTGTACCGATGAGACCTGGCCGAGTCCAGCGTGCGGATCGGCCGAGACCAGAGCAACGACATCTGGATCGACAGTCCGGCGGTCCGGCCGCAGACCTGCCTCGTGTATCACCGCGACGGCGCGCATCACCTCAAGGTGTTCGAAGGCGCGCGGGTCCTGCTCAACGGGCAGGCGGTGCGCGGGCTGAATCGCCTGTATTCGGGCGACCGCATCGGTGTCGGCGATCGCGAACTGCTGTACGGTCGCGACGACAGCCCTGCACAGGTGGCGGTCGGGCTGACGGTCATGCTCGACGGAGAGTTGCGGCACGCGGTGACGTACCGGCGCACCCGTATCCAAATTGGCCGCCGCGACGCTGACCTGGTGCTCGACGACGACAGCGTGGCAGACGCCCAGGTGATGGTGGAGTGCTACAGCGACGTCGCTTTGTACGCGGTCGACCTGGTTGGTCGCGACGGAACCGCCAAAAACGGAAAGTGCTTCGAGGACCGATGCGTCCTGCACGATGGCGACCTCTTGCAGTTTGGTCGGGTGGCGCTGCGGGTGACCATTTTGCCGTTGGAGGCGTACGGGTTGCTGCTGACCGCCCCCTTGCCGGAGCGGCCGCTGGTCCCGCCTGCCGCGCCAAAGCCGATGGACCGTTCGCCGGCCCAGCGCATGGACCCTTCGGCGGCGTCTGCGCGGGCGCGCCAGGCCGATGGCAGGCCGGTGCAGGGCGGCTTCGTGCGGCCCGAAAGCAATCCCAACGCGGCTGTGCCCGCTGCGGTCCCGTTGG
>CAXRHS010000732.1:0-17625 GCA_964230235.1 Myxococcota bacterium | reverse complement strand
CTGCCCGCGCGCGCCCGCCCTTGCGCCCAGGTTTCCGTGGACGATCCCGCTCGACCGCCGCCCGCCCGAGGCCCGACGCCGCGCCAACTAGTGTGGGTGGTCGCCCGCGCGTGCACCCTGGCCACCGTCTGGCTGCGTACCCGTCACCTCGATGCGCTGCACCGCGGCGACCGGTGGTGGCTGACCAGCGGCGACTCCTGGGGCCATGTCCACCGCATCCAATCCGCCGTGACCGGCGAGGTGCCCTGGCGCGACCCACTGAGCCACAGCCCCGACGGCCTGACTTGGGTGTGGCCGCCCGGGTTCGACTGGCTGGTCGCGCGCGCGGCCCTGGTGGTGGGCGGTGGTGGCCAACAAGATGCGATCGTCGCGGGTATGGCGGTGGTCGCCGGGTGCGGCGCGCTGACCACCGCGCTGGCCGTGGTGGCGTCGGCGTCGCTGCGGACGGGTCCCGGCCTCGCCTTGGGCGCGCTGATGGCCGGCGTTGTCGCGGCCATGCACGGCGGGCTGCACAACTACCTGCAGGCCGGCAAAGTGGACCACCACGCGGTTGAGCCCCTGCTGACCTTTGTGGCCTTGGGCTGCCTTTTGGCCGCCTGTGGCTCCGCACGCTGGCGGGCGTGGGCGGCTGGCGCGGGCCTGGCCCTGGCGGCCGCGGTGTGGTGTCTGCCCTCGTCGGCGCTGACCCTGGGCCTGGTCGGCGGCCTGGGCCTGGTGCGCGTGGCGGTCGCCGAACCGGGTCAACACCCGAACGCGGCGCGCGCCTGGGGTCTGGGCCTGGCGCTGGCCGGCCTGCTCAGCCAGCCGCTGGCTCTGCAGTCGCCGTTTGCAGCGGGCGGGTCGGCGGTGGCGCACGCGCCCAGCTGGTTGCAACCGGTGGCGGCTCTGGTGGGTGCGGCAGCCTTTGCGGCGGCCGCGCGGGTGGCGCGCAGTTGGGTGGCGGTGGCCACCACCGTCGGCATTGGCGCGGGCGCGCTGCTGCTGTGGCCGGCTGGACGCGCGGCCATCCTGGGCGGGTCCGAGTTCGTCGCCGGCCGCAACCACGTCGCGATCATCCACGAATCGGCCTCGTTGTTTGACGCTGGCTGGCGCTTGACCCCCGATCTGGCCAACTGGTCGCTGCCGCTGGTGCCGGTTCTGTGCTGGTTCGGCTGGCGCGGCACTGAAAACCGGCCTGCACTGCGCACCTGGACGGCAGCGCTGACCGTGGGCTGGTTGTTGACGGTCGCGCAGTCGCGCTTTTCGACCCTGCAGGCGGTGCCCTTGGCGGTGATTGCGGGAGCGCTGCTCGCCCAAGCGCACGACGCCGGTGCCTGGGGCCGGCGACTGGCACTGGGCGCATTGGTGGTGACCGCGCTGCTCGGCCTGGTCGCGCTGGACGTGCGCACCCCGCCGCTCGCCAAGCGGGTGCGGGTGTGGGAGGCCTTGGACTGGCTGCGCGCCAACGCCGACCGCACGCCGCGCGAGGGCAAGCCGCCCGCGGTGCTGGCGAGTTGGGCGCTGGGCCACGAAATCCGCGCGCTCGCCGGCCTGCCGAACGTGTGCAGCCCGCACATCGCGCCGGGTCAGACTGCCGGCCTGGACGCATGCCTCACCCTGCACCTGGACGACGGCGCGGGGCCCAACGACGCGCTGCTCGACCGCCATGGGGTGCGCTACTGGCTGACCTCGCCGCTGGCGATGTCGGCCATGCGCAGCTATGCCGAAGCCCTGGCCCGCAACCCCGATCTGATGGCGGTGCGCGACCACGACGACCGCCTGGCGCTGACGCCGGCTGGTTCCTGCATCAACGCCCACAGCCTGCACTACGGCAACGGTAGCCAGAGCCCCGACGGCAGCTGCCGAGCCCGCACCAACTGGCGCTTGCGGTTTGCCAGCGCAGACTTGCGCGCCAAGGTGTTCGAGCGGGTGCCGGGCGCGTTGGTGCGCGGCGGCGGCTGTCCGGCTGGCGGTACGGCGACGCTGACGGTGCGCCTGCAGATCGGCGACGGTGGCGACACCTGGCTGGTGTCGGCGCCCGTCGGGCCAAGCGGCGGTTTCGGCGTCCGCGTACCTTACGCTGCCGACTCTGCGGGCAAGGGCGTGCGCGTGCTCGGCATCGAGGCCGCTTGTGGCGACCGTCGGGCCCACGTACAGGTGCCCGAGGTGGCGGTGGCGCAGGGGCTGCCGGTCGATGTCACTGGCTGGATAGCGCAAGCCAGCGCGCCAGTCGGGCCCTAAGGGCCAGTAGAAAATCGACTCGATTTTCTACGTGGGCCCATTGCTTGCTCAGTGGGTCGCAAGCTCGCGACTTTGCAAGTCGACTCGCCGCTCCGCTCCGCGCGTCTGGCGATCGACTTATTTTTGCACGGGTCCTAACCTGGCAGGTCAGTTGGCCTCGTCCGGCCAAACCGGCACGCCCGTCGCCAGCGCGCGGTGGCCATCACATTCGCACCACTTGTCATGGGGATCGGGGCATTGCGCGATCCAGCGCAGCGCGCGGTCGCCGACCTCTGGCGGCAACACCGGCCCCCAGCGCACCGAACTGTCGCCCAGGAAGGCGTCGTAGTACTCCTCGACGGAATACCAGCCGCACGCGCCGCAGCGCCAGTACGAGTAGATGGCTTCGTCGCCGGTGACGAGGACCGAGATGCCGCCCGCGCGGCGCGCTTCAGGCGAAAACCGCAGGCCGCAGTGCAGGCAGGGCCCAGAGGCTTGCACAGGCAGGGCCCAGAGGCTTGCGAGCAGACTAATTGGTCTGCGGCTCGCTGATGTGGATGCCGCAACGGTAGAAGTTGCCCGACACCTTGGGGTCCTGCTTGTCGAACGACAGCTTGAACACCAGCTTCTTGGACCCGGCGGGAATGTCGGTGGCCTTGATCTGCAAGCTGGCCTTGTCCGTCTCGGTCGCGACCGCAAACGCAGAGCCATCCTTGTCGAGCAACTCGGCCGTTAGCCCACGGATACCCGATCCGTCCATCTGCGCGGCGCACGCCACCGACACCTTGGTCGCATTGGCCGGCATGCCCTCGACCGACAACGAGAAGTAGTCGACGTCTTTTTCGGTCAGGTTGCCCTCGACAAAGAACTTGGGCAGGCCGTCTTTCTGCTGGTTGGTCAGCACTTCGGCAGTTGCGGCGACGTTGTTTTCTTTGTCCTTCTGCTCCACCGGGTTGCCGGGGCCAAAGGTGTGGACCAGGATGTAGAAATCGTTGGCGCCCTTCTTGTCGCCCTTGTGCGGCACGTACAGCAGGTAGCCCACATCGGTGGACACGGGTACCGACAAATCGGCGGCCTCGTTGCTGAAATCGGACAGCGCAATCCACTGCGCGGGCGTCGCGGCGCTGGACAGGCCGACCAGGCCCGGCGAAGTGGTCGAGCCATTGCCGAGCGGCCCGCCGACAAAACCCTCGACCGACGCCGAAATGCGCTTGCCCTCGGTGACCGGAATCGAAGCCGGCAGCTTGAAAAGAAACACGTCGGTGTCGCTGGCGTCGGTGAAGTACCCGTACAGCAAAGGCGCGATGTAGTTGCCCTGCTGGTTCTTGGCGTACACGATCTCGTTGGCCGCTTTGTCGTCGTTGCCTTTCTCGGCGTCTGGAATCACGGCCGCCTTGGCCGGGTCGAGCACGCCAAAGTACAGCGTGTAGGCGGTCATGTTCTTTTCCAACGGCTTGGCGCACGAGGCGCCCTGCGGCACATTGACCGCGCCGGCAATCCAGGTGTTGCACTCTTCGAGCTTGACCCAGTATTTGCCGTCGGCCGGCAGAATCGTGTACAGCTGCGAGTCGTTGTTGTCGCGTGGCACCGGATCGTCGTTGAAGGCGTAAATCTTCTTGTCGGGCCCGTACAGGGTGATGACCGTAGCGACGCTGTCGTCCGCGAACGCCGCGCCGGCGCCGCCTTTGGCTTGGGCCTCGATCGACAGGTACACCAGATCGCCTTTCTTGCCCTCGAACCAGTACCAGTCGACGTCGTCGGTGGGCTCCTGTTCGTCGTCGACCGGCGCCGCCGGGTCGAGCATGGTCGCGCCGTCCATCTTGTCGTCTGCCGGTGCCGCAGTGTCTTTCTTGGTGTCGACCTTGGGCAGCTCACTCAGGCTGCTATCGGCCTTGGCATCGGTAGCACCGACCGTGCCGGTATCGGTGCCGGTCTTGCTGTCCAGGCTGCTGTCGGTCTTGGCGGCGTCGCTGCTTGCGGTCGTCTCTGCCGCGGCGTCGGTGGCTGCGGCCGTGGCGCCACCGCTGCCGCCGGAACTGCCGCAAGCGACGAGTGCAGAAAGACCAACTGAGCAAAAGGCGGCAAGCGAAAGACAACGGCGCATGGTTGGATACTCCACGGTGGGGCGACCGACCTGGGGTCGCGGGCGCGCAATAATGCCTGCGTGTGCCGCGGTTTGCAAGGCCTTTGGCGCCTGCGCAGCCGCTAGCCGCCCAGCGCCCGGTCAATGCCTGCGCGGTCAAAGCCGTTGATGATCTTGCCCTTGACCGACAGGATCGGCACGCCCTGCAAGCGAGACTCGGGCACGCCGGCCTTCTTGGCCCGCGCCAGCATGTCCTCGCGCGCCCCGGGATCGCGCTCCAGATCCTTTTCTTCAAAAGGCACGCCCTTGAGGCGCAGGTACTCCGCCGCCTTCTTGCAGTAGCCGCACCAGGCGGTCCGGTAGATGATCACGTCTTGATCGCTCTGGGCCGCCGCTGCAGCCGCCGGCGCGCCAACCGGTGGTGCCGCTGCTGGCTCGGCAGTCGCGGCCGCGGCAGGGGCAGCCGGCTTGGGCTGGGCTGCCGCCATCGCAGCCTCCAGTTCGTGACGGTCTACGCTGCGCACCGCGAAGCCCGCGGCCTGCTTCTGGGTCAGGTCGGCGACGTACAGCCATGGCCCTTGCAACGCCGGGTCTTCGTAGGTCACCACCACTTGGGCGCGCGCGCCCTCTGGCACCTCGGCCACCGTGCGCACCGGCACCAGCAATCCAGAAGCCGGCGCGAAATAGCGCAGGACATACGGCCCCGCCGCTTCGGTGACCGCGGGCGGCGCTGGGATGGTGGCGGGCGCAGCCTGCGCCGCTTCGTCGTCGTTTGCTTTGCCGCACGCGAACGCAGCAAGACAGGTCAGTACGAATAGCAGTCGGTTCATGGCTTGGTTGCGGCGTCGCCGACGGCGACCAGGTAGGCAAGGTGGGGCGCGCGCGCGCGCAAATCGGCCAGGGCGGCCGCAGGCAGGGCAGTCGGCCACCGCCGCAGCGCCACGACCGCGGCACGCTGCACCACCGGCGATGCGTCGGCCAACCGCTCCAACAAGGTGGCGCGCGCCCTGCCCTGGTCGGCGCCGCCCGCATAACCCGCCAGCGCACCGCAAGATTCCGCGCGCAGAAGCTCGCTGCCGGTGACGGCATCTTCCAGCAGGTCGGGCAAGACGGCCGGATCGCCGCAACGGCCCAATTGCAGTCTGCCCGTCACCGCCACCGCGTCGCCGCGACCGGCCATCGCGGCGCGCACCGCCGCGGCCAAGTCGGCGTCGCGACAGCCCGATCGCTGCCAAAGCGCGCCCAGCCCTTCGACAACCGCCAGTTGGCTGGGCGCCGACAGCGACGGTTGGGCGGCGGCCCGCCGCAGCGATTCGCCCAGAGCGGCAGCGAGTTCGGGGTCAGCGGCAGCAATCCGCTCCAGCACGACCCGTCGCTGCGGGCGCTGATCCGCGCTCAAAAGGCCCAGGCAAGTACCGAGCGCACACACGCCGCGGGTGGCAGCAAACGTGCAATGCTGGTCGCCCAGGCAACTGCGCGCCGACCCGAGGCCGTGCACAAGCGCGCGCGCCTCTGCCGCCACATCGCGGACCGGATCGCCGGCGGGGCCGGCGCAACGGGTCGTCAGCGCCGTCCACAACAGCGCGCCCGCAAACGCGATTGTTCGGCCGAGCGCCAAGGAAGTTAGCCGCCCCAAATCGTGAGCGCCGCGGCGATGCGGATGCGCTCGTCCGCTTCGTCCAAGAACCGCACCAGGAACTCCTGCGCTTCCTTGTCGCCCTTGAGCTTGCCGAGCATGCGAATCGCCGCCATGCGCGCCCGCGGGCTGGACTGCAGCGCAGTCGACTTGATGGCGACGGCGACTTTGGCCTGGTCGAGGTCCAAAAGCGCGCGGAGGATTCGGATCTTCAGGTCTTCTTCTTGGGTCTGCTCCAAAAGCTTGAACAGGATGCGCGTCTCGGCCTCGGGCAGCAGGTGCAGCGCAATCAGCGACTCCTCGCGCACCGCCACGCCGTTGTCGTCCTTGCCGCCGTCGGCGAGCGCAAGCTCAATGAAGCCCTCCATGGTCTTGCTCATCTCGCGGGTCAGGTCCAGCACCACGCCCGGCGGCAACCAGCGGATCGCCCGCTTCCACACTTCAACCGCCTTGGCCACGTCGCTCAGGATAAAGCCGCGTACCGCCTCGCTGCGAATGCGCGCGTCGTTGTCGTTGAGCGCGTTCTGCAACCCCTGCCGCACCACCGCATCGCCCGAATCGGCCAGCGCACGCACGACCACCCGCCGCAGTTCGGGGTCTTTTTCGCGGGTAAAGAACATCAGCGCCTGGTAGGCGTCTTTGTGGCGAATGCCAGCCAACGCTCGCACCATTTCCATCCGCACGCGCTCGTCTTTTTCCAGTTCGATCCCTTCTTTGAGCGGCCCGACCGAGATGTGGCTGGCAATGTAGCCAAGCACGCGCGCGGCGGCGATGCGCACGGCGGGGATGCCGTCTTGCAGGTAGCGGTGCATGTCGCCAATTCGGCCGGCGCCGCCCACCCAGCCCAGGTAGAACACGCCGGTGGCGCGCACATCGACGTCGGTGGATTCTGCCAGGTTTTCAGCCTCTTTCTGCATCGACCGGTCGCCGGCCCGCGCGAGCAGCTCGTAGACCTGGAACAGCGTCTCGTGCGACGGCCCCTGCTCCAAAATCGGCTTGAGCGCCACCGCGTCGTCCTTGCTGGCGATCGGCCGCAGCGACTGCAGCGCGGCCAACTGGTCCTTGTCTTTGAGCCGCAAGCACATCGCCACCATCGCCTTGGCCACCGCGCGGTCACCGTGGCGGGCGCGCATCACCGTCACTTTGTCGAGCAGACCGCCGTCTTTGGTCTTGACGAGGTTCAGGTAGGTGGTCGGCAGCTTTTCGTGGCTCGCCCCGGCCACTTCGAGCAGCGCCTTGGTCACCGCGTCATTGGCCGCGTGGGCCTTGGCGATCGCATCCAACACCTTGACTTGCAGCACCGGGCTCAGCTTGACCACGCCCTTGAGCAGCGTCTGGGCGACCAGCGCATCTTTGCTACCCAGGCCTTGCACGAACAGCGGCACCAGATGCGGGCGGTCGCGGCGCAGCAGGGCCGCCAGCACCTTGTCGTGCTGCTCGTGCTCTTTGTCGCCCAGCACTTCGAAAAGCAGCGACAGCTGGTCTTTGTCGACGACTTCGTCGAGCACCGGCAGCACTTCGAGCGGGCTGAGCACCGGCATCACCAGCGCATCGTGGACGACTTTGCGCCAGCGAACGTCTTTGAGGGCGTAAAAGCCATGGGCAACGCCGGCGCGCACCACCCACTGCGGGTCGGTTGCGCCGTCTTCCAGCAACTTCTTGGCGCTTTCGCGGTCCTTTTCAAACTGCAGGCCGCGATAGGCCATGCCGCGCGCGACGAAATCGGCCGACTTGATGCCGGACTTGAGCACCACGGCGGCGTTGACCTTGGGGTCCACCTTGACCGGCTTGGCCGGCGGGGCCGCGACCGCGGTGGCGAAGGGAGCGCCCGCCACGATGGCGACGGCGAGGCACGGCAACGACAAAAGGGCGGCGCGCATGGCTGACCTGCACAGGCGGCGTAGCGGCCGCCAAGGGCCCGCAAGGATCGGAGGAAGGGGCGGTGGTGTCAATGTTGCGATCGGCGGCCGTCCAAAGACCGGGACCGCGGCGATCGGCCTGTCGTGCCGCAAACTACGCCGCCCATTTCGCCAACGGGCCTTCAAGACGGCTGTCCGGCACCTACCGCTTGGCGCTGGGCCTACCGTTCGGTGCTGCTACCCGCGCCGCGACGTCGCTTGGGTTCAGGTTCCACCGGCTGCAGCGGACGCATGCGGTTGAAGCTGCCGTCGCGCTGTTGCACCAGCACGTCGACTTTTTCCTGCCAGGCCTGGTGCAGCGCGGCGTTGAGCGCCTGGCGCATGGTCTCAAAGGTCGCGACCAGTCGCAGCTCGCCGCGCCAGCGGATCGCCCAGCCTTCGCCGATTTCGATGACGCACAGTTCGCGGGCCTGCGGCCGGGCGCCGGGCCGTGGGGCTGGTGGCGGTCGCGGGGGGTGGGGCATCGCGGCTCGCGGCGCACCGTCGGGCGCGCAGTCTTCAAACCCACGATGCCCGCGCCTACGGAAAACGCAAGCTGAATTTACCTTCTTTCACGCGGCTGCTCACGCCCAGGCTAGGCCGTGGCCCGGGCCTGATCTTGCAACTGCTCGATGCGCTCGGGGCTCAGCAACACCGCCGAAGGCGAAGCCAGAAAACGGCGAATCCGGCTGCCATCGCCAAGTGCCTGCAAGGCATACGCCTGCACCGCCGCCATGTCGGCCGAGCCCGGCAGGCGCTCTGCGTAGCGAATGGCCTGCTCGAAGTTGCCGGCGCGCACCTCGCACAGCGCCAGCAGGTGCCAGATGTGGTCGAGTTCTTCTTGCGAAATGTAGGGCTCATTGCGCGCGAGATGGGCCAGGCGGGTGGCAGTCGCATAGTCGGCTTGCTCAAACGCCGCGCGCGACTCGGCGACCAATTCGCGCACCCGGCTGTGCTTTTGCTGGACCTTGGCGTCGTGGCTGTCGTTGACGTCTTGGAGCATGCGCCAGTTCTGCAGCAGCGACATCGCCAGGAAAATCGCGCCGATGAACGACCCCATGCGCCACAGCAAAAGCCCGACCACCAGCGCCACGGCGATCGAGATGCCGTGGGTCAGCCGGTCCGCGAGCAGCGGGCGCGTCAGCTTTCGGCAGGCGATGCGCATCAAGTGGCCGCCGTCCAGCGGCCAGACCGGCAGCAGGTTGTAGATGCCCCACACGATGTTGATGCCAATCACCCAGCGGGTAATCAGCGCTGCGTTGGCCGGCAGCAGGTCGCTGCCGAGGTAGAAGCCGAGCGCGATCGCAAAGTTCATCATCGGCCCGGCCAGTACGATCGCGAACTCTTGCCAGGGCTTGCGGGCAGGGGCGTGGCGGGTGTTGCCGCCAAAGCTGACCAACTCAATCGCCGGATCGAGGTCAAATGCCTTGGCGACGCCGGCATGGCCGAGCTCATGGGCCAGCACCGAGAAGCTGGCCATCAAGATGACCAGCGCCGTGCCGCCAAAACCCATGTCGCCGGTTTCGACGTTGTGCAGCAGCACCACCATCCACACGAAGTGCCACAGCGACACGGTGACGGGGATGCCAAAGAGCGAGAGGCCGCTGCGTTCCACGGTTCGACCGATGGCGGGCGTAGCGCCCGCGGCTGTCAATGTAGCACGTTCGCAGCGTGCGGCAGGACCTACCGGATGGGCTCGGGCGGCGAGGGCGGCATGGGTGCCACGATGGCCGGCTGCAGCGGCAGCGCCAGCGCCCGCGGCGCGAAAAGCGGCGACGGTACATCGGCTGCGTCGCTTGTCGCCGGCTGCGCCAAGGGGGCAACCGGCCGCTCCAGGCCAGATTCCGTCGCCGCAGGCGGCAGCGGCAGGTCGCCGCCCGGGTTGCGGGAAGGCAGACCAAGCGCCGCACGCAGGGCTTCGTCGCGCGCAACCAGTTCGGGGTCGATCGCGAACGGCAGCGCCCAGTCAAAGCCCAAAAGCGTGCCAAGGGTTGCAGCAACCGACTCCGCGACCTGGGCATCGGGGTCGCGCGGAGGCGGTGTGGTGGGCGGAGGCGGCGGCCACGGTTCTGGATGCAGGTTTTGGAAGACCTGCCACCTGCCGCGCTGAAAAACCCGCGGCCAGCTGCGCAAAAGCGCCTCATAGCGCGGCTCGGCGCCAAAGGGTGGGCGAAAAAGCGCCACGTAGTCGTAGTAGCGGCCGTGGTCGTGCCAGCTGAAGCGCTCGTGATCGTCGCCCGGCGGGGCGGGGCGAATCCGACCCGGGGCGGTGCGCACCGGTTGCAACACCGGATCGATGAACACGTGCGGCACCGCGGCTCCGCGCAAGACGGCGGCATACTGACCGATGTCAGCGAACAGGTGCATTTGCATCCAGTGGCTTTCGTACTGCGGCCGCAGCACCAGCACCGCCTTGCCGCGCGGGATGCTGGCCATCGCCTCGGCCATGTGGTCGAACTCGGGCTGGACCAGCACCGCTGAACGGACGGTCGAAATCGGCAGCCACACAGCGGCGACGAGCAGCGCCAGCGACCCGGCCCACGTGCGCATCCGCGTCGCGCGCCCCGGTCGCATCGGGTCGAGCGGCAGCGCCAGGGCGGACAGCAGCAGCATCGGCGCCACCAAACGCGTGCCGAGGCCGTGCACCCACACCGGACGAAACACGTGAGCAGGAAATAGCAAGTACGCCAACGCAACCAGACCAGCTGCCCACACAAGGTAGCGAGACCCGACCCGATCGCGCGCTGGCGCCGGTTCGCGAATCGAAGCGAGCAGCCACAGCGCGACGCCCAGCAGCCACAGCGCACTGATGACGTCGCCCGGTCGGTTGAAAAGCAGGTCCGCGACACTGTCGAGCGCGCTGCCGCGCGGCGCAAAGACATCGAACATCTGGCGAAACACGGTGCGGACGCCGTGCATGGGCAGCCGCCACTCGGCCGAAAACTCGCCCGCGCTGCCCGTTGCCACCACATCGCGCATGAACCACGCCACCATCAGCGCCCAGCCCGGCAAGCCCAATCCCAGGTCGCGCAAAGCGCTGGAGGCAGCGCCCCGCCAGCGACCTTGCTGCCAACCCAGGATGGCGCCAAGCAACGGCAGCATGACCGTCGCCAGGGCCCACAGCAGCACATGGGTTACCGCCAGCACACCGAACAGCAATGCCACGAGCAAAGCCCGCCACGGCCCGGGCTGCCGGACCAGACCGAGGTGGGCGGCCAGGATCGCCAGAAAAATGGGCAGGCCGACGCTGTGCGCCAGGTGACCGATGAACATCTCTTGGTGCCAGGCCCACGGCACGGCGGCCACGATCAGCCAGCGGCTGTGGCCGGCCGCGCGCACAAGCCACCCAGATGCGGCCACCAAGCCAACCACGCACAGCGACAGCACGATCTTGTGCGCAACCAGCACGCCGCCCAGCGGCGCCAGCAGCGTCAGCAAGCCAACGCCCAGGAAATTCGGGGTCGGAAACGGCGCGCGCACAAAGTCGCGGCGAAAAACGGGCTCTAGGTTCCAGTCCCAGATGACCGAGGCCTGATGGGCGACCTGGGCGGCGTCGTACAGCGGCAGAAACCGCCCGACCCACAGCGGCCACACGACAAGGGCGGTGCAAAACGCCGCCAATAGCCACCACGCCAGCAGCCAGCGGTCGGGCGGCGGCGAGGGGGCACTGGGATCGCGGGCGGAGTCGGTCAAGACAGTGGCAAGGCCGGGCCGGGCCGGAAGGCGCGCAAGCATAGGGCGACACCGGCGTCGTGGTCCATGGCCGGTCGTTTGCGCGTGCCTACGTCCTTGCCGTGAGCCACGCAACGAGCGGCGCCGTCCGGACCGGCGGGGCGTGGGACGCAGTTGTCGAGCGAGCAGGCCAGCGCGGCCAGGTTGGCGACGACGCCAGCCAACACAGTGTCGGGCGGGCAACCGGGCCAACAGACAACAGTTGGCGGTGGCCAGCCGACAAACCGGTCAACCGGACCGGGGAGCGAAGCGGCGAGCCGACTTGCCCAATCGCGTCACCTGCCGCCACACAAGCAATGAGCCCAACGCGAAAATCGTTTCGATTTTCGAGTCGCCTACCATCCCCGTTGGCGGTGCCGGTAGGTCTGGTGCGCCGCAAAAGCCGCCTGCAGCCGTTGTGCCAGCAAGCGATCGTGCTGCCACAGGTCGGCCAGCGCCGCCTTGCTCAGCGCGAAAAGCACGCAACCGGGGCCCGCGGTGACCGTGTACGGATGGACGGCCTCGTTGAGCATGGCGCCTTCGCCAAAAAACGCACCGGGCTGCAGGACGTCGAACGCGCCCGGCCGGCCCTGACCCGGCTGCGACACCTCGGCGTGACCGACGATGAGAAAGAACGCGTGATCAGCCGGTTGGCCCTCCGCGACCATCACGCGCCCTTCGGCGGCCGAACAGCGGAAAATCAACGCCGCCAGCGTGACCAGTTCGCGCTCCTGCAGGGTCGGCCGAACGCCAAGCTGACCGATCATGTTCAAGAAATCGGTGTGCTCGACAATGACTTCGCGCGGCACGTCCAGCGCGGGCGCGGGTGGATGGTGGGCGCCAGACACCCGGCCGATGGGCCTGGGCGGAGGCGCCGCAGCCGGCGCGGGCACCACGACATGACCGGCGCGCGGCGTGGCCGGGTGGTCACCGGAAGGGCGACCAGCCGGTTGCCGGGTCGATTCGGAGCGAAACGAGGCGTGACTGGTGCCCGGTGCCTGAAAGCCGACGCCCGCGATGTGGCGCATCGGCGGCGCGGGATGGCGGGGGGGACCGGTGGTGCTCATGGGAACCTCGCGCGCCAACCAAATGGCGCGGACGTTCACAAACTATCACAGATTGAGCCGCGTCCCAAGGAAATTGCACAGCCGGACATATAGCCTCGGTCACTTGAGGCTACCAAAGAGCACGGTGGTCCTCGACGACGCCCACCGCGCCATCGACGACCACGACGGCGCCGGCCACGGCCAGACGACCGAAAAAGCGGCCATACGGTTGGATGAACCAGCTCGACACCGCCCCAAAGTTGACGTCCTGGCGGCGGGCACCCATCGGCTCAAAGCGCAGCGCGACGGTGTCGTCGGTCGCGCTGTGGATGTGCCAGGCTTGGCGCGCCGGATCGGCGGGAACCGTAAACCGCACGCCGCCGAGCGGCCAGACGCAGCCGTCAATCCAAACGGCGTTTTCGCGGCCGTGGCCGCGCGCGTCCTCGTAGACTTCGGCCGAGAGATTCAGGCCGAGTCGGCGGCCGTCGGGCAAGCGCGCCACCAACGAGGCCCACTTCCAGCGGGTCTGCCGCTGCGCCAGCGACCGCGTCCAGTCACTGGTCGCCAGCGCCGCGCCGGCAATCGGTTGGTCGCCCAGGCGCAGGTCGAGTTCGGCCTGCAGCCCGGCCTCTTGTTCGGTGTAGGCCGGGTTGCCGGTGGGCAGCGTGTGCACGAGCGCCAGCGCTTGGGCGCGCGAAACGGCCATGGTGCCGCGCAGCACGCGCTCTGCGCCGGCTCGCCGCAGTGTCACATCAAGTTCCAGCTGCCAGCCGTTGCGGTCGCCGGTAATCGCAATCTGCGCGCCCTGGCCCTGCCAGCGGGTCAGACCGCGATCGGCGGCCGACGCAAACGAGGCGGCGCGGCCGAGCGGACTTATCGCCTCAAATTGCCACGGCTCTGCACCCGGGTCGGCCAACGGCACCGCATAGGCAAACGCATTGGCAACGTAGCCCAGCTGCACGACCGCCACCGCCACAAAGTGGGTCTGGGTGCATGCCGACACGTAGTGCCACTCTTTTTGGCGCAGCGATGCCAAGACGCCGCGCACGCCAAGATCGGGGTCAGCGACGCCGCCCGCGTAGACGCCGTCGCGCAAACGACCATCGGCGGCGAACAGCGTTTCGGGAGCAGGGGCGAGCGGCGCGGTCACGGGCTCCACTTGGTCAGGATGGCGTTTTGCAGCTTGATCGTCAGCGCCACCGACCAGGCGTCGAGCTTACCGTCGCCGTCGCTGTCGATATCGACCTTGCCTGCACCGGCCTGCGTGGCCTGCTTGAGCTGGAACCCCAAGCCAGACGCGGTCGACAGCCCAGAAAGCGCCACGTTCAGGTCGGCCGGCGAGACGTAGCCGCAGACTTCGGCCGTCTGCAGGTCGCCGCCAATCTGCACATCGGCATTGCGCAGGACCAGCGGCAGGCGAACGGTGCCCAGGCGCAGCGGAATCGGCAGCCCGTCGTGGCGACCCTGGCCGTTGACGGACCAGCGCAGTTGACAAGGGCCGGCGGTGCCGGCGGTGGCGGGCTTGAGGTTTTCTCCCTTGCTCAGCGTCAGCCCGCAGGGCGCGCCGGTCGGGCACGGCTTGGCGTTGTCGGCGTGGCCGAGCAGCGCAACGTTGCTTTTGCCGGCCAGATCCGAAAATGCCAGCGTTTCCAAGCCACCGACGATGCCCGCCCCGAGCGCTGCGGCGTCGATGCCAACCGACGCCATCGCCTGGTTCAGCGCCAGCTTGGCACCGCCCAGGTGCGCACAAGCCGCGGTTGGGGTCGCCGCCAGCTGCAGGCCGACCGCCGCCACCGCCGTACCCAGGTCCATCGGCAGCGCGCAGCCAAGCTTGCTGCATTCTGCGATCCACGAACCGCCGGTCGAGAACTTGCAATACTCGGTCGCCGCGCACGACCCATAACAGTGTGCGCTGCACACGCCAAAGCTACAGCGCTCACCGTGCTTGCAGGCCGTCGTACAGGCCTTGGACTCACAAGTGCCGATAAATGTGCACATTTCTTTGCCGTCGCAGCTGTAGCCGCCGCACGCGACGGACGCCGCAGTTGTGGTATCCCCTTTGGGCTCGGTCTTGCTGTCGGTGTCTTGCGACGGTGCTGTGTCAACAAACGTCGCGGTGTCTTTGGGTCCGCTGTTTGCGTCGACCGCACGGGTGCCGCCGCCGGTCGCCGGGCTATTGCCGCAGCGGGTCCGGTGCTGGCCGCCACTTTGGTTCTCGACGATGCAGGTCGCGCTGCCGCAGTGCTCCAAGATGTGCCAGGTATTGTCAAAGTCACAGCGGGCGCGCGGAAAGCCCGCTTCTTGCGAGCAGACCTCGTCGCCAAAGTTGGAGCAGCGCATGCCCTCCACGGTGCCGAAAGTCTGGGTGGGCGAACAGGCCGCCGCCGCAAGGGCGAGGACCACGAAAGACAAAAAGCGCGCGCGTGCCATGGCGGCATCTTGCGCAAAAGCCTGGGCTGCCGCAAGCCGGCTGGGCTTGCCCCCCTACCGCCAGCGCCCGGCAGCCCCTACAATGCCACCGGCCGCACATGAGCGGCGACGGCGGGCGCACGCGCACATGACAACGGCAGCAACCACAAGGGCTGGCCGCCTCGGCCGCAGCTGGCTGGTCGCGATCGCGTGGCTGGTGGCAAGCGTCTGCAGCGTTGCGGTCGCGCGCGACGCTCAAGCTGAGATCCAGTTCGCCGGCCCGATCCAGTGGAACGAGTGGACGGCGGGACTCAAGCAGGCGGCTGCCAAGAAAAAGCCGGTGCTGCTTCTGCTCTACACCGACGCGTGCCCCAAGTGCACGCTGCTGGGCGAAGTGTTCAAGTCCAACAAAGAAGTGCACAAGCTGGCCAGCAGCCTGGTGATGGTGCATGTCAACAGCGGCACCGCGCCGATGGACATCGTCAATCGGTTCGCGCGGTTCGGCACTTACGTGCCGCGGATCGTGTTCTTGCGACCCGACGGGGCGACCGTGGACGACATCACCAGCAACAGCAGCGGCTTTCCGTACTACTACCAGCCCAGCCGGCCTGAGTTCTTGATCGCGTCGATGCAAAAAGCCAAGGCATTGGGCGGCGCCGCGACCGGCAAAGCGGGCGGCAAAGACAAGCGCCACAGTCGGGTCAGCACGTCGGGCAAAGCGGGCGGGTAGCGCTTCGATCGCCAACCGCATCCGGCCAGCGCTGCCTACCTCCAGCTTGGGGCCTGCAAAAGAACAAGTCAGTCGGCATGTGCGCGGAGCGGAGCAGCGAGTCGACTTGCAAGGTCGAGAGCTTGCGACCAACCAGGCCAGCAACAGGCCAACGTAGAAAATCGAGTAGATTCCTTACGATCCGTAACGGTGTCCGCTTCCGCGGGCTTGCGCTGCGTTGACCAACTCCCCGCGCGTAGGCCGCGGAGGCGGCCGCTTGAACCGTGAGCCCACCGTTGCATCGCTGGGTCACTGCAGAGCCGCAGTTCGCGGCCACCAATTGCGCTGTCCAGGCGGCCAAGGTGGCTAACTTGTGGCAGTTCGGTCGCTGCTTACGGATAGAGGCCAGAGTCCGGAAAAGACGATTGTCACCCAGGCCCAATTCTGTTAGCGTCCGGCGGCTTTTGCCCTCCCGCCTGCGAGCGGGCCGGCAATTTCTCTCTTTGGTCGCGCGGCCTTGGCCGCAACACCGCCGATTCGCCAACGTCGCGCCGAGCGACGAGACGCGTGTGGGCGCGGAGCGCAGCGATGCAGAACTTCTGGCGTATTCAATGGTCGACCGCCTGCAGCGGGTTGCGCGGTGCCGCGGTGGCGATCACCTTGGCAGTCGTCGGCCTGCACGGGGTCGACGCCCACGCCCAGGCTGCGGCGGCGGCCGCCGCCGGCTTGGACGCGGGCGGCACGGTCAAGAAGAAAGCCAAGCCTTCGGCGTCGTTCCCACTGACCGGCTCGGTCGCGCTGGCGCCGTCGGTGCCGGGCGGCGCGTTCATCGCCGGCGAAGGCAGCCGCCCCGGGCTCGACCTGACGCTGACGCTGACCGCGACCTACGCGATCATGCCCGGGCTCAACCTGACCGCCACCCAAAACGTCAACAAGAACGTGATGACCAACGCCGATTCGGGCGCGGTGCGGCAGAACGACACCTCCATCTCCGACACCATCTTGAACCTGGGCTGGTCGCCGCGGGTCAGCGACGGCAAGGGCGGCACCAAAGGCTTCAAGCTGCCGGGCGGCATCGGCGTCAGCGCGGGCTTGATTGCGGTGGTGCCGGTTTCGCGCGCCAGCAAGTACATCGGTCGGTACACCACGCTCACCCCGACCCTCAATTTCAACAAAGGTGGCCTTTTTGGTGGCAAGTTGTTGCTGGTCGGCGGCGTTGGCGTCACCAACAATTTCAATCGCTACGAGCAAGCGTCGGTCAATCCCGTCGGCCGCGACGATGTCGCGTTGGCGTTGACGCGCACGGGCGGGGCGGAAAGCCTGTCGAACGGCAACATCGCCACCGGTCAGAACCTGACCTCGTTCGCGTTTCGCTCGCTTGCCGTGGCCAATGTGCAGATTACCGATCGCTGGTCGTTCGGCCTGACCTACTTGCTTTTCAATGGTTTCCGCTATTTCGACGCGCCCAAAGACGAGTACACCGGCAAGTACGCCAAGCCTGGTCGCGGCCGCATCGACACCCAATGGGGCATCGCGTCGCTGAACTACAACATCGACGCCGACGGCATCTGGAGCGCGTCGCTGTATAGCTTCACATCCTCGCCGCCCTTTTCGGCAGACGGCAAGACCTACCGCTTTCCGTTCTTCGATTTTCGCTCGACCGCCGACAACTTCAGCAGCGTCGGTCTTCAGGTCACGCGAACCTTCTAGGGGCGCACACTGCGCTGCTTGCGCCTGGCCCAGCGCCGCTTGAGGCCGAAGCGGCGACGGCTGGCCTTGCACCCGGGCCCGTTTCGCGCTACTTGACCCCCTACATCCTGACCGACAGGCAATGCCATCGGTCAAGATGTGCTCGCTGGGTGGGTCGCCAGTTCGCGTCCGTGCCGGCCGACTCGCGGCTCCGTCGCCAGGGTGACCTTGTTGCTTGGTCACCC
>CAXRHS010000731.1:0-3000 GCA_964230235.1 Myxococcota bacterium | reverse complement strand
GACACCGTGCGCGGAATTGACGCCGCTATTGGACGCCAGCCAGCCAGCGCGCTCGGGCTTTGTGCGGCCGTGGGGGGGTACGATGGCGCAGGGACTGCCAGGCGAGTTCCACACCTACGCAAGCGACACCGTGCCATGGCGGCTGGCGAGGGCCAAATGTCCGGACTGATTCTGCCAGGCGATGCGCGCGTCGCCGTCATCGCGCCAGCTGGCCGCTTTGCCAAGGATCGCTTGCTCGCAGGCTGCGATACCTTGCGCGCGTGGGGCCTGCGGCCGGTTTTCGGCCCGAACTTGTTTGCTACCGACCGCTACCACGCGGGGACGCCGGCCGAGCGCCTGGCGGATCTGGTGTGGGCCGCTTCCGACCCCAGCATTGACGCCATCTGGTTGGCGCGCGGCGGCTTTGGCTGCGCGCACCTGCTGCCGCAGTTGCCGTGGGAGCGGCTGGTCGCCCGACCGCTGATTGGCTTCTCAGATGCGACGGCGCTGCACACGGCGCTGTGGCAGTGCGGGTGGACCACGGTGGGCGGCGGCTCGCTCATCCACGGGCCGGTCGTGCAGACCATGGCGCCGGGGCCGCCGCTGGGGTCTGCGTCGCCTGTGCTGGTGGATCACGAGACGAGGTCGGCGCTGCGCGAGCTGTTTGCGGGCCGACCGGTGCCTTTGCCGGGCCGCCAACTGTGTGGTCCGCCGGGCCGGCGCGAAGGTCCGGTCGTCGGCGGCAACCTGACGGTGCTGGCGAGCCTGTGCGGAACGGACTGGCAGTTGCAAGGGGCCGGCTGCATCGTGGTCCTGGAAGACGTCGGCGAAGCGCCCTATCGCTTGGACCGCCTGGTGACGCAGCTGATTCAGGCCGGTTGTCTCGCCGACTGCGCCGGGATTGCGCTCGGACAGTTCATGGACGCCCAGACGACCGACGCGGATGGCTTGGACTACGGGCCGCTGGATGTGCTTCGCGACCGCCTGGCGCCGCTGGGCGTACCGGTGGTGTGCGACCTGCCGGTCGGGCACGGTCCGCGCAACCTGCCATGGCCGGTGGGCCGGCGCGGCGTGCTGACAGACGGAGGGGTGCAATGGGCCTTTGGCGAGGCGTGAGCGCTGCGATGGTCGTGGACCGCAGAAGGTCGGCTGCAATTTCGATGGTGGCCCTTCGCGTCCTTCATGGGCCGCAAGCCCCCGACTGTGCGGTTGAACTGGCACCTTCAATCTGCGCGTTTGTCGATCGAGTTGTTCGTGCGCGCGCCTTGGCGGCAGGCCTGTTGGTGTCAGTACTCGCAGCAGGGCCGGCATTCGCAGTGGCGCCCGGCAGCCGCCCACCACCGCCGCCGGGCGGTGGCAGTTCCAGCGGAACCTCAACGGGGGGTTCGCGCCCGCCCTCATCGGGTGGAGGCGGCGCCGCTGGCAGTTCGCTGCCACCATCAGCCGGCGGCACCACGCTGTCCCCCCCGCCGTCCGGGTCGGCCGCAGTGGTTTGGCTTGGTCCGCTGCCCGACCGGCCGCACGATCAGGTGCGCGCAATCGCTGCAGAGGCCCTGCCCGAAGCAGGCCTCACAGGCGTGGACGACGGCACCAACCTGCAAGTGGCACAGACGGGCGACGTCTCGCGCAGCTGGCGTTGGCCGGACGGCCGCAGCCAAGATGCCGGCATGGTCGAGCGCAGCCGCGACTGGGTCGGCAGCGTGGTGCCGGTTGGAACCCTGAACGGCAAGCTGTGGCTGGCCGTCAAGCTCGTGCGCAAGCCCGACCGGCCGATTGACGTCGAGAAACCCACTCCGCCAGGGGCAACCGACTGGCTGGGGGATTTGCCGGAGCCGGACTTTGCCGGTGGCAGCTTGTGGATGTTGCAAAAGGCCGGTGTCGGCAAAAGTGACTTGTGTGACCACAAAGCCCACGTCTCTGCCGAGATCAAGGCCCACGTCGAGGATCAGTGTTCGGCGACGTGGCTCGGCAAACCGGGATCGCTGACTGACCCGGACCTGGTGTTTCCCAGCGCGAACAAGTTGTTGGGTTTCTTGGCATTTGAGGGTGGTCTCGCCTTCACGGGCGGAGACAGCAAGCTGCGGGGTCAGCTGGGCGGTCAGGTGGTGTGGAGCTCTCGGCAGACCGGGTTTATGTCCACCACGCGCATCGAACTGGCGGCGGGCTACCCGTCTGGTCTGCGGTACGCTATCGACTGGCTGCTCGGCGTGCAGCTTGGCAGCAAGTCGACCGGTCTGGCGGTGCAGGCCGGCCTGGGTCTGTCGGGCGTGACCGCCGAGGGCGGAGACTTGCTGCCTTTTGCCATTGAATTCCCCGCCCGGGCGCAGTTCCACACCGAAGTCGGGGATCGCCAGGTGCTTGCGTGGTTCGAGCCCAGCTGGCTGGCCCTGTCGGGCGCGCGCATCAAGGGCAGCCCGACGCTGCAGTTTGCCGACCAACTGCGGATCGGCCTGTGGGTGGGCAACAAGCCCGATGGCTTGGGCTTGCGCGGTTTCGGCGCGGAGCTGTGGGAGACGCAGGGGACGCGGGTCGTCAGCCTGGTGATAGGCATCTTGACGTTTATCAAGTAGTCATATGTCAGTCATGCACTCGGCAAAGCGACCAGACCGCGGTTGGCCACCACGCGCCGCGCCGCCCCCAAATAGACACCAGCCGCAAGCCACGCGCCAGCGATGTCGTCTGCGCCACCCCATGCGGCGCCCGCCAGACCTTCGACGACGGTCGCCGCTGTAGCCATGCCAGCCACGCGGAGCCGTTCGGCGTCGCGGTGCAGGCCTGCGCCCGCGTTCCGCCTTGCCACGGCCGCTCCACCCAAGGCAAGTTGCTCGCACCACCGCTGGACGGGCGAGAGCGGCGACGCGTGAGCGGCGGAACTGGCGCGAACCAGCTGGGCGGTCGCCGCCGGCAGCATTGCGCCCTGCAGGCGGTCGTAGCCCAGACAGGCACGCCCAGCCCACTCGGCCGGCAGCTGTAGCGCCGGACCACCGACAGCCAGCGGGTCGATGCCGGCCGGGCGCTCCG
>CAXRHS010000730.1:0-6978 GCA_964230235.1 Myxococcota bacterium | reverse complement strand
CAACATGCGCTGGCCCGGTAGGGCCTGCTTGACCGCGATTTCAGTCAGAAGCGTGCGCCCGCAGCCGGTCTGCCCGGTCAGCGCGGCGCGGCCATTGCCCTGCGACAGGGTGCGCGCGAGCTCAGCGATGAGGTCAGAACGCGGTGGCTCGTCGCACAGAAAATCCTGTGGCTGCGCGCGCGGGGCGACGACGCGGGTGTTGTGCGGCAGCCGCTCGTCGGGGGTCGGATCGCCCAGCGCCGCCAAAGCTACGCGTCGCGCCAGCCGCACTTGCCGCCCTTGCAGCCCGCCGTGCGGCGGCGGTCCGAGCGGCGCCAGTTCGACCACGCCGGCGCGCACCAGCGTGCCACCGGGTCCGAGCATGGACGCAACTTCCAGGCGGTGGCGCGACTCGCTTGCCACCATGTCGGCCACAAAGCCGATGTCCGCGCATTTGCGCGACAAGTCGTCCCACACGGCCGCGAACGCACGCTCAAAGGCGACGTCGACTTCGGGCGCCAGCAGCAGGCGCAGCGCATCGCGTTCGGCGGGCTGTAGGGCCAACGACTCGGCGATGCGGTGCAGCGGCAGGTCGGTGCCGGCCTCGACCGTGAACTGGGCGCGCGCGACGATGGCGGCATCGGCGGTGCGCAAGAACTCGTCTGCGCTTGGGTGGTCGAGCCAGCCCTGACCATCGACGACCCCGGCGAGCTCTTCGCCCGACACCGCGATGCCGTTGCCGGTTGTGCGCTCGCCGCGGCGCTCCAGGTGGCGGCGCAGCAGTGCCCGCACATAGTCCAGCTCGCATTGCACCTGCGCAACGGTGTCGGCAAATGGGGTCTTGCTGCGATCGGCTTGCGCGTCAGCGGCTTCGCAGTGGGTGTCGTCGATCATGGTGGGCTCCAGAACGGGCGCGGCGTCGTGCCGCGGCGCACCAGAGCCATTCAATTGGCGTGCCAAGATCAGGCTGTTGAAACCAAGCGATTTTTTGATGCAAGGCCGGTGCAGTCGTGTCCGATGTCGGCGCGGTCGGACACTGTCACCCGATGGATGTCCGACGCCGGCGACCCAGCAGCATGGCGATAGCCAGCGCCAGCGCAGCTGTGCCGCTCGCATCAGCGACGGGAGCCGCCGAACACGCCTCAATCCCGCGCACCTCGGTGTCGTTGCAAGGCGGCTGCTTGAATCCGAGGTCTGTCAACGACTTCTTGCAATCCGCGCTCACCATGGCCGCGCGCGCGTTGTCGGCCAGCGGACGAAAAGTCGTCGCCCACTTGCAGGTCACCCGCTGGTCGCCCTCGATGCGAGCGACTGCGGTGATGTGGTTGGCAGCGTCTGCGGTTCCGACAATGCGGTCGCCGGGTTGCAGCGCCAGGCTGTGGGTCGCCACATCCGCGCTGGCAGTCGCCCCTACCGTCAGCGTGGTCGTCGCCCCAGCCGCGAGCGTCAGGGCCTCCACCGCGACTACCACGCCGTTCTTCGACAGGGACTGAACCTCTGCTTGGACAGCGACCGTTTGCGGCGCATGCGGACACAGGCATCCCGCGGCATCGATGCAGCTTGCCTCGGCCCCAATTGGCGTCATTGCGCCCGCAATGGCGAGCAGCGCCCGCGCGCTGCCGCTCTTCCAACCGGTCGCCATTGCCGCCTCGCCTTCGGCCCGCCCGCCGATGTGGGGGACACCAGACCACGAAAGGTAGCGGATTTCAAGCGCCGGCAGCAGTCTTGCGGTGCCTGCGCAACGCCCCTACGCTACCGCGCCGGCCCCATCGCCGGTCTGGACCGCCATGACCCTGTCGCTTTTCGGCGCTGCCGTTGTGCCGAGCCAGCTCATCTTGTGGTACTTCCGCAACCGCGATCTGCACCCCGAGCCCCGATCGGTGGTGATGCGCACGTTCTGGTACGGCGTGCTCATCACGGTGCCCGCGGCGCTGGGCGAGCACTTTGAGACGCGGCTGTTTGCGCTGGTCATCCACGAGTCGCCGCTGGCGGCGAGCCTGAACTCGGCGTTCCTGTGCGCCGCTTTCATCGAAGAACTGCTGAAGTTCTGGGTACTGTGGTCCTACGCCAGCAAGACGCAGGCTTTTGATGAACCGATGGACGGCATCGTGTACGGCGTGACCGCGTCGCTGGGTTTCGCCACCTTGGAGAACATCCTGTACGTCTCGCAGCACGGCATGGGCACCGCGGTGGTGCGCGCGCTGCTCGCGGTCCCGGGTCACGCCGCCTGGGGCGCGATCATGGGCTACTACGTCGGACAGAGTCGCTTTGGCGATCCGGCCTTGCGGGCCAACCAGCTTTTTTTTGGTCTGGCGGTGCCGGTTGTGCTGCACGGCCTGTATGACTTTCCCTTGATGTGGATCGACAAAGACCCCGAAGTCAAAAGTGCGTTTGGCGGGCTGCTGCTGCTGCCGGTTGCCGTAGTCGCGGGATCGTGGTGGTTCTCCGTGCGGCAAGTGCGACGCCTGCGGGCGCAGCAGGAGGGCGGGCTGTTTTCCCCGCAGCCGGTCGAAGACACCTCGGATAGTCGGCGCGCGCGCGCGCCGGTCGGACGCACTTTCATCCAGTGGGTCAAGATCGCAGCGGGTGGCTTGCTGGCGACCTGGGGCGGCCTCATCACCCTGGGCGTCGTCCTCGGGGTGGTGGTCGGCGGTGCCAGCCGGGACGATTGGATGAACCTGGCCATCGGTACGGGTTTGATCGGGCTCTGCCCGCTTCTGGCTGGCGTCGCGCTTTTCTCGTCCGGGGTGCGGCGGCCGGCGACAGTCTGAGTGTGTCTCACATTTGCCCGCCAAAGAAGTGAGGCAAATCTGAGACAGAAGTGAGACTATCGAAAAAACCACAATGATTGCGCGGGCAAAAACCTGGCATGGTCGTTGCACAGCACGCTCGGCGCGCCCTTGCGGCGCCTGGAGCTGCCGTGGAACCCTTGACCGTCGACCTGTCCGTCCAACCGCAACCCGAAAATATTGCCTCCGCAGCGAGCGCGCCTGAATCGGCCGCCGACCCGCAGCGACCGGCCCGACCACCTTGGGGCGGGCTGCCTGCAGGTTCGCCTGAGGCCGCGCTTTTCGAAGCCTTGCGCCCAATCCGCCGACAACTGGCCGCCGCGGATGGCTATTCTGCGTACATCGTCCTAAGCGATGCCCATCTGGCCGACCTTTGCCAACTGCGCCCCGCCAACTTTGAAGTGCTGGCGCAAGTTCGCGGCATGGGGCAGGTCAAGCTCGCCAGGTATGGTCGCGAGTTGCTTGCGGCCGTCCGCGACAACGCCGCCGTGCTCGGGCTGGAGCTGCGCGAGCAGGTCGATCCGAACCAGAGGCGGACACCGCCGGACCGAGGCGGAGCGGGCCGTGAACGCCGTCGGACCGAGGCGGAGGCTATGTTTGCGCGCGGCGATTCTTTGGGCGACCTGTGCGTGGCCCTGCAGCTGGCGCCCGCCACTGTCGTCGAACACCTGCTGCAGTGGGTGCTTGCGCAGAATCGCACGACGCTGGTGCCGTGGATCAGTGACGCGGACCTTGAGCGCGTGCGCGCGGCTGCCGCTGTCCACGGTGTCGACTTACTCAAGCCACTGTGGGCTGCGCTGGACGGCGCGCTGCACTACCCGTATCTGCGCCTGGCACAAGGATTGCTGCAGGCGCAGGGGGCGCAGGCCGACCACACTGTCGGCCCGGCCCACGCTCAGAGCTAGAACTTGTTCTGAACCTGCAGAACCTTGGTCGCACCGGCCGGCAACCACACCCAACCCGAGCGCTGGCCGCCGTACAGATTGCCCTGCCAGTGGCCGGTGACCGGCGCATACACGCTGACGGCGCTCTTGAGGTAGATGTGCCCACCCTTGTAGTACGCCGTCGCCTGCGCCGCCGCGGCCGCCCACGCCGAGTGCGCTTGCAATAGCGACCCCGAATCGCGGAAGTACGGTTGCACGATCGGCGCCTTGACGTACTGCTTGAACGTGGCGAGCAGCGCGTCCATCACCGGGTACGCGGTGCCGTCTTCGGCCAGGTTGCCCTGGTGGATGTAGTGCGGCCGGGCGTCGTTGGTCAGCACGTGGCGCAGCATGATGTTGGCCTCGCTGTCGACGTACTGCTGCCAGGTCGCGGGCGCCGTGAAGCACGTGGTGGTCGCGCTGTTGGTGCAGTTTTCAAAGTAGATGTAGTTGTACTCGTCCAGTTGCTCGGCGATGGTGCCGACGTTGTAGTACAGGTTGGACGGGTGACGCGGGATGGTGGTCGCGGCGCCGATCTTGTAGGGCTTGGGCTGCTTGCTGTTGTCCGCCGCGATCCAAGTGATGTGGTTGGCCTTGAGCGCGGCTGGCAGGTTGGGGTTGTTCAGGCCCGAGTGCTCGCCAGTGACCAACTCGCTGTGGTTGGACGGCAGGTTGTGCTTGTGCGCAAACAGGTGGTTCTTCTTGATCTCGTCGTGCAACACGGCCAGGCTCAGGGTGTCCAAGTTCGGGTGCGAGAAGGTGTGGTTGATCCAGTAGAAGTGCCACTTGTTGGCGAACAGCTTGTTGCTCAGGGGGTCGCCGCCCTTTTTGCCCTTGGCAGCCTCTTCGCTGCCGCCACCGTTGAACACGAAGTCCATCTGCAGGCCGTGCTTCTTCTGCCACTGGATGGCGCGGTCGACATCGCTCGGCACCATGCGGATAAGCGGGTTGGTGGCGCCGTCGTCCTCATAGGTCACGTTGTCGTCGACATCCCAGCGGTCGTCTGGCAGGAATACGTCGTCGATGTGCATCGTGAAGTAGTGGCGGTAGTGGCCCAACTGCACGCCGCGGGTCGCCCACGAAATAAAGCCGTGGATCGGGATCAGGTGGTGGCTCTGGTAGGCGTTCGACGAGGCGGTGATGACCAGCTCTTCGATGCCGTCGCCGCGCTTGAACACGCCCGCCAGCGAAGCCGCCGCGCCGCCCGGACCCACGGGACCCGCAACAAGCGTTGTGAACGGGCTGACGGTGCCTGCCGCCGCCGGCAGCGGCTCGGCGTAGTAACCCCAAGTGCCGACGTCGTAGGGCACCGTGCCGACCAGGTACGGAAAGGCCGCCGCGCCCGCTGTCGTCAGCTTGCCCGTCGCGCCCGAAATGTCGCCCGACTGGAACGGGTAGTTCAAACCGTAGGCGGGATTGGGTCACGCGTAGGCGATGACGCGACGCACGCCGAACTTGGCTTGATAGGCGTTCAGCACCGTCCACTCGTCGGCGTCGAGCGCGGACTTGCAACCGGTGGCGTCGCAGTACGCGAGATCGCCCGTCGCCAGCACGACCGCCTGGTACTTGCCCTGGTTTGCGACGGGCTCCAGCGCCGTGGCCGCCAGCGGATCGGCGGTGTTGGCCACAAAGGTGTCGTAGGGGATGCCTTCGCGGGCGAGCGCCGAGGTCCACGCGTCCAGGCTCGGTTCGCTGCCAGTCGCCGACATCACCAGCACCTTGAGGTCAAGCTGCTGGTTGGCGGCGAGCGCGTGCGCGTCGGGAGTGGAGACAACCGCGGTAGCCATCACAGCGGCCAGGGCAACCATCCTGCGTCTGGGCGTGAGCAACCAGTGGCGGTCCGTTTCGGAAGGAATCACATGAGACAGCGCAAACATCTTGAACTCCCAGGTGCCGCGCCTCAAGCGGCGCTGCGTTATTCGGAACTGCCGCCCGGCCCTGGGTTGGGCCGACATCGTCAGTGCCGCGATGCGTTGCGCGTGGCGACCGACAACTCAAAAGCGCCCGGTCAATTGGACGCCCTTGTCGCAAGCCATGTGCAACAGATCGGAAATGAAATTGCCTTGGCGGCCAACACGGCCCGGCAGCGGCCGGGCGTCGGGTCCGGCGCGCGGCCAGCCCTGACTTATGCTGGGCAAACGGCCGGCGGGCGCGTCAAATTTTGTGTGGATTGCCGCGCTGCGTGGTGGGGTGCGTAGTCGCAAGCTGCTGATTACATTCTATTTACAAGAATTTGCGCACTTCCCTGCTTGCAGTGCCGATTCAGTCCTTCAGGCTGGCCAACGTGCGGCCAGTGCCGGCCAATCGCCGCCCAGACGCGCGTCGGCGAGCGCATAGAGGATGTGTTCCTCTTTCAGGTTGTGCTGACCGATGAGCAAAAGCAGCGTATCGCCGTGGTCCAAGACCGCTGACCACGCGCCCTCGGTCGTCGCCGCCCGCATGGTCTCCAAAAGACGCCGCATTTGCGCGTGCTCCTGGCGCATCACTGCGGTCGGGCCCATGCCGTGCATTCCGGTTGCGTGGTCCAGCGCAACAAAGAGCACCTCTTCTTCAAAGGCGAAGTGGCGCTCTATCGCTTTGGCAAAGTTGTTCCAGGCGGCGCGGGCCGCTGGCGCGTCGCCCCCTTGCGCTGCCGCTTCGACCGCCAACCACAGTGCATCGCAAGCATGGTGGTCGTGGGTGAGGAAGGTGCTGGCGGTGTTCATCGTGTGCTCCATTGTTCGGTTGCGGGGTTTGTTTGGGGGCGCGCTTGGAGGCCGTGCTCGCTTGCGTCGGGCGACACCGCCTTGCCGGCGATGTTATCGGATGATAACATCGGAAGGCCGCTCGGTCCAGGCCGCTGACAATGCGGTTGCAGCAGCGGCGTCGCATTCGGTCGAGGTTCCATGGAGCTATTCAGCGCTGACCCTGCGCGCCGCGAGCAGATTCTGGCTGCCGCGCTGGACTTGCTGGCGCACACGCCGATCGACGGCTTGACGACCCGCGACATCGCCAAGGCGATTGGCGTAAGTCAACCAGCGCTTTTTCGGCACTTTCGCAGCCGAGAGGCCATTTTGGTTGCCGTGGCCGAGCGGGCGCGGACCGCGCTGGAGTCCGAACTGGTGGCGCTGCTGGGGCCAGATGCGCCGGCCGATCGCGCACCGCTTGACGACTGCGCCACACTGGGTCGCCTGCTCGTCGGGTACATCGCCCGCCACCCCGGGCTGCCGCGGCTGCTGTACGCCGACCTGGGCGGTGATCTGCCCGCGCTTCGCATGGCTCTCGGTCGCCTGGTGTCGATGCAGCGG
>CAXRHS010000729.1:0-3764 GCA_964230235.1 Myxococcota bacterium | reverse complement strand
CCGTGATCATCGCCAATACCAGTGCACGGCCCGACGGTTGGGCGGGGCAGGGCGTCCACGCGCGCAAGGGCGCAAAGGTCTCGCTGTTGCACGCCCACATCGTTGCCGCCCGCGAAGCCGGGTTGGTGGCGACCGGCGTCGGCACCAGCGTCATCGCCAAGGGCCTGTGGGTGACCGCAATCGAGCCACGCGCCAAAGACGG
The DNA here is from genome assembly GCA_964230235.1 of Myxococcota bacterium. Taxonomy (GTDB): domain Bacteria; phylum Myxococcota_A; class UBA9042; order UBA9042; family UBA9042; genus SXRM01. The sequence goes on along the minus strand of CAXRHS010000729.1, from coordinate 3,562 downwards.
CACGCTGGGCCGCGGCGTGGTGGTCGAGAACAAGGCGTCGTTTTCGGCCGAGGGTCTGACCGTCGCCGGTTGCGGCGACGCGGGCGTGTTTGCGCACGATGGCGCACTGCAAGGTCAGGATTGGACGCTGGGCCATCTGGCTGGCGCGAAGGGCATGTTTGGTCGCGGTCTGGTTGCACAGGGCGGCGCGACGGTGTCGCTGCTGCGGCTGCGGGTGTCGGCGGCGCGCGAGGCCGCCATCGCCGCGGCGGCCAGCGCAAAGGTCAAGACCGTCTTGCAGTTGCGCGATGTGGTGGTCGACGCCACGCTGCCGGAGTCGGTCACCCCCGAAGCAGGTCGCGCACTGGACTTGAGTGCGGGAGCCACCGCCACCATCGTGGGCATGGTCCTGGTCGGTAACACAGGGTCGGGCCTGGTGATCGACGGTCCGGGTGCGCGCTTGAATGCGGGCAACGTCGCCGTGTTCGACACCAAGGGCGACGCGGCCACGGGGCGGCGCGGCCGCGGCATCGACGTCGGCCAGGGTGCCTTGCTGGTGCTCGGCGGCGCCCGCCTGATCGGCAACCGCGAGGCTGGACTGCTGATTGCCGGCGGCACGGCGCGGTTGGGCGGCATCTGGCTTGCCGGTGGCCAGGGCGACAGCAGCGGCGCAGCCGGGTGGGGTGGTGCCGTGCAAGGTGGCGGCATGCTTGAACTCTACGGCCTGCGCGCCGTCGGCAACCGGGGCGCGGGTCTGGCGGTCCTTGGCGCTGGCAGCGAAGCCAAGGTGGTGCGCGCCAGCGTCCATGACACCGCCCTTGGGCTCATTGTCGCCCCAGGTGGCGCGGTGCTGGGTGATGCGGCCGACGCGCTGCACGTGGGCGCTGGCGGCAAGCTCGGGATTGCACAAGCGCTTTTGAGTGGATCCAAGCGCGCGGCGGTCGTCGTCGACGCCAGCACGGCACAATTGGTCGAGACCCGTATCGCCGGCAACGTTTTTGGCTGGTCGGTGCAAAATGGCGGCAAGGTCACCACCCAGTTGACCGCGGTCGGCGACAACGACCAGAACGTGTGGACCGGCGCAGCGCTGCCGGCGCTTGGGCCGCTGGACCCGGTGATTGGGCGGCCGACCATGGATCCGTTGACGTATTGAGGGGCCGGCGCGGCGAGGGCGGGCGCCGGGTTGGCATTGGTCGCCGACGGGTTGACTGGCGCGGTCCACGCAGACCAAAGACGCCGATGCCACAGACCGAGGGCAGCGAAAAACCGCCGGTCCAGACACAGACACCAGACCCACACGGCAGAGCCGAAGCGCGGTGGGAGTCGCGCAGGCGGACCGACGAACGCGCTGTGGCTGTCTTGCCGCCCTCAGCCCAGGTCGTCCCAGGTCGCTGGGTCGCAGCCCGCCGCCCAGACCGTGTGCAGTGGTTCGTAGTGCTGAACGCCCGGTTCGCGCCGGCTGCGGTACAGAACGAAGTGGTCGACGCGCCATGGCGGGCTTGCGAAGCCCAGGTGGCCGCCCAACCACTCGGCCACCCGGTGCGGGGGACTTTCGCGCAGGCGCGCAAGCGTGATGTGCGGGGCAAATTGGCGCGACTCGGGCTTGGCGCCGCCAGCGGTACAGGCGCGGGCCACCTTGGCGTGCAGCCGCATCAGGTCGTCGCTGGGTCGGACCCCTGCCCACAGCGATCGCGGCGCGCCGCGCGGCGGAAAATGGTCCAAGCCAGCCATCGACAATTCAAACGGCGCAAACCGCACCGCGGCCAGGGCGCGGGCGAGCGTCGGCACGCGGTCCGGCGCCAGTTCGCCCACGAACGCCAGGGTCAAGTGGTGGTCTGCGGGTTCGGTCCAGTCGGCACCCGGCACGCCGTCTTGCAGCGGCCACAAGCCGTCGACGTGGGCATCGGGGATTGGCAAGCCAACAAACAAGCGCATGGACGCCGGCCGCTGCGGCGCACGCGCGCGGCAGCTGCGACCGGGGGCGCGAGCTTGCCAAACCGCCATCCCTTGCGCTAGGTCTGCGCCGACCGGCCGTTGTGCCGCGCCGTCCCAAAAGGCCGCCATGTCGAACCCCAAGCCCGCCGCCGTACGCTACGATCTCGTGGTCATCGGCTGTGGCCCCGCTGGCGAAAAGGCCGCGGCCCAAGCGGCCTATTTCGGCAAGCGCGTCGCAGTCATCGATCGCGCGACCCCGGGCGGCGCATGCGTGCACACCGGCACCTTGCCGAGCAAGGGTTTGCGCGAGTCGGCGCTGGCGATGGTGCGCCTCAAGAACCTGGGTCTCAAGGGCATCTCGTGTTCGCTGGCCGAAGACGTGCGGGTGGACGAATTGCTGGCGCACAAAGACCAGGTGTGCGCCGCCGAAGTGCAGCGCATCTTGCGCAACCTGCAGCGCCACAACTGTCCGCTTTTTACCGGCAATGCCGAGCTTGTCGAGCCGGACCTGGTGCGTGTGCACCGTCCAGGCCAAGACCCGTTGGACCTGCAGACGGACATGATCCTCGTCGCGACCGGCACTTCGCCGCACCGCCCGACCGACCTGCCCTTTGAACATCAAAACGTGTGGGACAGCGACGAAGTCGTCCACATGGACTCGATTCCGCAGTCGCTGCTGGTCTACGGCGCCGGAGTCATCGGTTGCGAGTACGCGACCATGTTTGCGGCGCTCGGCGTCCAGGTCGCGCTGCTCGAGCCCCGCGGCGCGGTGCTGCCGTTTGTCGATCGCGACGTCGGCAAAGAACTGTTGGCGGCGTTTCGCGATCTTGGGATCGCCATCCACACCCAGTTCAAGTACGACCGCGCCGAGGTCGGTGACGCCGGCGTGACGCTGTGGGCCGGCGACACGGCGCTGTTCGCGCAGCGGTTGCTGTATGCAGCCGGGCGAAACGGCAACGTCGAGGGCCTTGGCCTGGACCGGGTTGGCGTCAAGGTCAGCAACCGCGGCTTGATTCAAGTCGACGACAACTTCTGGACTGGCGTGGGCCGTATCTATGCGGCCGGCGACGTCATAGGTTTTCCGGCGCTGGCCTCGACCTCGATGGACCAGGGCCGGGTCGCGGTGTGCCACGCGTTCGGGTTCGACTACAAGAAGCAGGTCGGGCGCTGGTTGCCCTACGGGATCTATACGATTCCCGAGTGCAGTCTGGTTGGGGCGACCGAGCAGGAGTTGGAAGCCGCCGGCACGCCGTACGAGATCGGCCGCGCCGCCTACACGGACAACGCCCGCGCGCAACTGGTCGGTGTCGATCGCGGCCTGGTCAAGCTGGTTTTCGATCCCGCAACCAAAAGGTTGCTGGGGATTCATATCGTCGGCGAGCGCGCCAGCGAATTGGTGCACATCGGCATGACCGTGTTGCAACACGGTGGCACCTTGGACACCTTCATCGACGCCGTCTACAACTACCCGACGCTGTCCGAGTTGTTCAAGTACGCGGCCTACGATGGCCTGCAGCGGTTGGCCCGTCGGTCGGCGCTTGCCGGAGCCGACTCGCCGGCCTAGTCCGCATGGGGCTGGGGGCTGGCGGCATTGCACCCGCAGCCCAGGGGTGCGGTTCCTAAAATGTGGGCGACCGGCGGGATGGTG
>CAXRHS010000728.1:0-4116 GCA_964230235.1 Myxococcota bacterium | reverse complement strand
ATTGACGCAGGCCGCGCCAATCAAATCGGGTCATCCGCGCGCAACAGCACGGCGGCGCCCGGCCTGAAATCGGCCACGCCCGCCCGAACCAGCCACGCGCGCTGGCGATCCGCGGCCAGCCATGCGCCCTCAAAACCGGCTTCTACCAGCTGCGCAGACTCATCGCGGAGCGCGCGCAGGACGGCCAGCATTTGCAGATGGCCGACCAGCACGGTAGACGCCGGCGACAGGCCGGCACCGGTCACGGGATCCGCGAGCAGGTCGTGCCCGTCGTTCATCGTGTTGCCTGCCTTTTGCGACGCAACAGGGCCCAAACGACCGCGCTGGCGACCAAAACCCAATGGAACGGGCCGGCGTTCCGGGCTGCCGCACACCCCGGCGTGTCGGCAGCTGCCGGCGTACCTGCGGGCGCGGTCTTGCTGTCTGCGCTGGCATCGGCGTGGTTGCCGGAGGAGACAGGCGCCGCCAGGTCGATGTCGAGCCATTTGCCGTCCGGCGCTTGCACCTGCACGCCGGTTATCTCCGCCCAGCGGATGGCCGTGCCGACGTCGGCCGTCACCGCGTCGGCAAGACCGACTTCGTCCGCTTGGGTCTGCACCTCAATGGCAATGCGCTGCACTGGTCCTGGCAGCTCAAACTGCTGCAGGGCGCCGCCGACTTCGCTGAACTCACGGACGAGTTTGCGATCAAACAGCAGACGCGCCGTGGCTTCGATTGGCCGCAAGTTCTGGCGGTAGTTGAGTTTGACCGCCTTGGCTTGCCAGGGCAGGCCCCTCTCAACCAGCAGCGTACCGCCGACAACCAATTGCCGTGCCTCGATTCGCGCACCGCCAGGGGGCCGCAGATCGACCCAGCCCTTGAGGTTGGCGCTCGGATAGGTCCACCAACCCGCCGCGCGCCAGCGCGCCGAGCGAATCGCCACCGCGGTCGCCGTCGTCTGCCATCGGTCCTGCGCAATGCGAAACGTCCACGCAATCTCAGGGTTCTCGGCCAACTCCGCGATCGCGACATCCAAGCCCAGCGGCCCGCTGTGGCCCGCTGCGACGGACTGCGACGACCAGACGACTTTGCGACCCACCTCCAACTCTGCAGTCAGGGCGTTTTCGGCCAGGAGCTTGGTGTCCAGCGCCACCGTGGCCGCCACCCGGTCGATCGGCGCAAGCGTCACCGCAGTCGCCGCGCGCACCTGACCAGTGGTCCACCACGCCGGCGGATGGTGCCAAAGCGTCAACTGCATCCCCGTGTCGTCGGGCGCCGCGGGCGTGACGTCGGCAACCAGGCCATACGATCCGATGTGGTCGACCCGCCATGGGCCATTGGTTTCGACCCCAGTGCGGCGGACGCGCAGGTCGAACACCTGGGCGCGGAACTTCTCCGGCGCGGCGGTCGGCGCGTCCGCGCGCACCTCGACCGCGACTTCCTGGCCCCACAACCCGTTGGCGACCTGCTTGCCGGGCTTGTCGGCCGCGATCTCGTTGACGCCCACCCGCAAGCGCAGGTGCACGCCGCTCGGCAGGTCCTCCGGCTGGCTGGTCCACTCGACTTGATCGAAGGGCTCCAAGAAGTTGTGCTCGGCCCGCACCGCCCCGGCCAGCGTACCCTCGGCGCGCACATCCACGCCGTCGTTCTGGCGCAGTCCGGGTTGCCAGCCGGTCGCCTCGGGCGTTGCGGTGAACCACCACGGTCCGCGCCGCACGTGTACCGGCCCCAGCTCGGCCGAGGTCTCGGCCTGTACCGCAATCTCCTTGAGCGCCGTGGTGTGCAGGCACAGGGTGGTGCCCTTGCCGAACTCCAAGCGCTCTTCACCGGTGGCTACGAACTGGCCGATGCCGACATTGTCCAGCGTCACCTCCGCCGCAAACGGCTGCGCGCCAAAGCTGTATGCGACTGACGCATAGCCCTCGTCAAACGGACCCAACAGCGGCGTCAGGCACGAACTGACCTTGCCAGCCAACGGGTAGGGATTGCCGGCCGCGTGGTAGTGCCGCACCGTCCAGCCCTCCGCATCGGGGATGAGCACCGCCACGCCGCTGTGCTCGACCTGCTGGCTCTGCCACCCTGCGCTTGGCACCGGGCCGGTCGCACACAAGAACGAACTCGGCCCCAGCGTGGCCACTTTGGGGTGGGCGTTGTCCTGGGCTTGCACATGGACGGCGTGCGGCTTGCCGTCTTTGAGCGCTTTGGGCGTCGCCCACCAAAACCCGTGACCCGGGTGCTTGGGGTGCGCCAAATCCGCGGTCGCGGTCGCCAGCACCGCCTGGCCCTCGCGCAGGCTGACCGGCACCGGTTTGGGCGTATCGGGATCCTTGGCCCAGCCAGCGACCGCCGAGCACGTGGCTTGCTCCAGTTGCCCTTGGGGCAGGCACACGCAGTCCTTGGCGCAGTTGCCACAGTTCTCGCCGTTGTCGCAGGCGCCGTTGCCGCAGCACGAGCCGCAGTCCTTGGCGCAGCTGCCGCACGACTCGCCATTGTCGCACTTGCCGTTGCCGCAACAGCTGCCGCAGTCGTTGGGGCAATTGGCACAGTTTTCGCCTCCTTCGCACTTGTTGTTTGGACAAGCGGGACCGGGTGGCGGCAGTCCTTTTTTGATGACAAAGCCGCTGTTGAAATAGCTTTTGTCGTAGGTCCACTTGCGCATGCCGTAGTTGCATGTGCCGCAGCAGTTCATCTCGCTGACGTTGACCTTGTTGCCGTTGACGCTCTCGACCCAGGCGACGTGGCCGTACTGGCCCTTGGTGCTGGTCGCGATGCTGCCCGGCACCGGGTTGGCGAGCACCTGGTAGTTGCTGTTCTTGGCGGCGTAGCTGGCCCAGGTGTTGGCGTTGCCCCAGCCCGGCAGGCCGACTTTCCAGTTGCAGCACGCGGCCTTCCACGCCCACCACGTGCAGTTGCTGCCGTTGCTGCAGCAGGGATAGGGATTGTTGGCACCGCACTGGCAGTCGTCTTTTTGGTTGCCGCACTGGGGCACGGCAAGGGCGGGTGCGGGTGCGCAGACGGCTGCGCACGACAGCGCAAAGGCGAGGACGCGGATGGCGTTCATGGCGCGCCTGCCTTGTCGAGGCTGGCCAGGACTGCGGCGCAGGCGCGGCGAGCTTGGGCGTCGGGCAGCGTACAGGCGACGTGGACCAGCCGCTGACCGGCGCCGATGAAGGCGACCTCGCGCGGGTGGCTTTGCGGCGAGGCTGAGATTTCGCCGCGCAGGGCGCTCCAGCGCGGGATGCCAGCGGTCGTTGGGCGCAAAAGGGCTGACTTTGACAGGTCTTGCCAAGCTGCCGCGACCCACGCGCCGAGCGTCTGCCCGCGCGGATTGGCGTAGACCTCGACGCGGACGATTTCGGCACCTTGCCGCGTGAGCGTGGCCTGGGCGAGCCATTGCCCTTCGGCTGGAGCGGACGCGGCCTCGACTTTTGCCGCAAGGTCACGCGGAACGGAGAGGACAATGCCAGCGGCGCTGGCTGAGCGGCCGGAGTCCACTGCGGCCAACGGCGCGGCTGCCACCGCGTTCGCTGCCGCCGCGACCTGAAAGCCGAGCGCAATGCTGAAAAGGACGCCGCGACGAATCGTAGCGGGGCAGGGCGGGACCATGGTCGGACCCTCTTGGGCGGCCACCCAGGGCGCGCCGCAGACTAGCATAGTCAATGGGTTGGGGTTGGCAATCGCGACCAGACAAGGGGCGTGTGGATCGCGGAAGCCAGTGCCTCGGGCAGTTGCCGATGGTGCGCACCCGACGGAGAGGGCGCACCCAAGGGCAATGCAGCCCCAAATGCAACCTCGGCTCGTTTCTGGTGGCAGGGCTGCGGCGCGCCCGACCGGGCTGCGGCCAGACGGGCGCGTCGTGCACGGTCCAAGGGCCGAATTGCGACCCCGGCGCCAATCAGACTTGCCGCGCCTTGCGCAACTCTCTGTTTGTACTGGATCAAATAGGGCCTGCCTTACCTCGTGGCGAAGTGACCCGGCGTTTAGCAGCGCAAACCCCAGAAATCCCGTGTTCGGGCTCGAGAGCCAGCGTCAACCCGCCGACCGCTGCCTTGTGTCTCGTTGCGTTGATCGAACGTAACCGCCCGACACAGACCGCCCTTGTCGCCGGCGTCGCGGCAGGGCGCGGGGCGACGGCGG
>CAXRHS010000727.1:0-3038 GCA_964230235.1 Myxococcota bacterium | reverse complement strand
AATCCCGGCTACGCGTACAAGGCGCAGCACGAGGGCGACGAAAACCACATGAGCATGGGCGGCTACCGCAGCGTGCCGGTCACAACCACCAGCAACGCGCCCACCGCCAGCGCCAGCTACCTGCCCGATGTGCCGGAAGCGGGCCGTTATGCCGTGTACTTGACCTGGGTCGCCGGCACCAACCGCGTGAGCGACGCGCACGTCGAGGTTCGCCACTTGGGCGGCAGCGCCCACCACCGCGTCGACATGACTCGCCACGGCGGCACCTGGTGGTACTTGGGCCACTACGTCTTCGCCAAAGGCAAAAGCGCCGACAAGGCCGCAGTCGTCTTGCACAACGACACCGAGACGGGCGCCAAAGACAAGTACCTGATCGCCGACGCGGTGCGGCTGGGCGGCGGCATGGGCAGCGTCGCCCGCGGCACCGGCAAGCCACCCAAAGCCGGCCCGACCTCGGGCCGACCGCGCTGGGAAGAAAGCTGCCGGACGTACGCCCAGTTCGCCGGCGCCCCGGCCAGCGTGTACGACGCCAGCAGCAGCGACCCCAGCGACGACGTCGGCTGCCGCAGCCGCATGGCCGCCTGGGAGCACGAGAGCGGCGAAGACGCCATCTACCTGTCGTGGCATACCAACGCACCGTCGCCGGCGCGTGGCACCAGCACCTACGTGTATGGCCCCAACGAGCCCAACGGCGACTACACCTTCACGGGCACCAAGGGCAGCGACGCGTTTGGCAAATTGATCCAGAAAATCATGGTGGGCGACATCAAGGCGCTGTGGGACCCGGCGTGGAAGGACCGCGGCGTGTTCACGGCGTGGTTCGGAGAACTGAACCCTGCGCACAACAGTGAAATGCCGGCGGCTTTGGTCGAGGCGGCTTTTCACAGCACGCTCGAGGACGCAGAGCAACTGCGACAGCCGCGCTTTCGCCACCTGCTGGCGCGGTCGCTGTACAAGGCGATTGCGCAGTACTTTTCGGACCGCGACAAAGTGCCGCTGCTGTTGCTGCCCGAGCCGCCCGAGAGCCTGCATGCCACGCGCATTGCCCCAGGCAAGGCCAAGCTGACCTGGAAACCGGGCGCGTCCGGCGGCGTGTTTGGTCAGCCGGCGACGGCGTATCTGGTGCAGGTCTCGAGCGACGGCCTCGCCTTCGACGCCGGGACGGCGACCACCAAGCCCGAGTTCGAGCTTGCGTTGCCGCCCGGCAACCAACCGGTGTACTTGCGTGTCGCGGCGAACAACCCTGGCGGTATTTCGTTGCCTAGCGCGGTTGTGGCGGTCTCCAACGGGTGCGACAACGGCCCGCGGGTGTTGCTGGTGCAGGGCTTTACCCGCAGCGACGCCGGCCAGGCACCGGTCGATGACCTGTCCACGTTCAACCTCGCCAAAGTGCAGCGGCTGCGGCAGTGGCGCATGAATACCTTTGCGTATGCGGCGCAGTTGGCCCCGGCGCTCGCCGCAACGGGTTTGGGAATCGACACGGTCGCCCGCGAAGCAGTCGATGCCGGTGTGCTCGGCACCCACGCGCTGGTGCTATGGGCGGCGGGTGAGAATTCGACCGTCGATGGCGTGCTCGACGCCAACCAGCAAAAGCTGCTGGCCGAGTGGCTACAAAAGGGTGCCGGCCATTCGCTGTGGCTGTCTGGCTCCGAGGTCGCGTGGGCGCTCGACAAGAAAGGCGCACCGGCGAGCGGCGACTGGCTGCAGACATGGTTTGGCGCGCGCTTTGCCAACGACGACGCCGCAACCTACACCCTTGCAGGGCAAGCGCCATTGACCGGCACCTTCTCGTTCGACGACGGCAGCAAGCACAGCTACGACGTGGATTTTCCGGATGTCCTGGCATTGCAAGGCGCGACGGCTGTATTGAATTACGATGGCGCAGCTGGCGCGGCGGCTACGCGGTTTTCGGTTCCGGGCGGCGCCGTTGCGCTGCTGATGGGTGTTCCGCTGGAGACCGTGTACCCAGATGCCGCGCGCGCCAGCCTGATCGCCCAGCTTGTGACCCAGACGGTGGGCAAAGTCGACTGCCAGGGCCCGGCGGTTGCCGACGATGGGGGCACGCCGGATGCGGGCAGCACCGACGCGCAAGCCCCAGTTGAGATGATTGGCAACGATGGCGCAGCCGGAGGCGACGGGGCCCATGCGGAATTACAGGCCGGTGACAATGCGACCGCCGCTGAGATCAGTGCCGACGCGGCGCTGAGCGGAGCCGATGTCGCGACCGATGCGCGCGCCTCGACCACGCCGCCGCCGGCCCACGATGACGGTTGCAGTGCTGGCAGTCGCGGTTCGCGCTGGCCTGCAGTCGTTGGCGCCTTGGCCGTGCTTGCGCTCGCGCTCGGCTGGCGGCGCGAACAGGGGCGGCAAACCACCGCGCGGTAGCCACAGTCCGAGCCCAGCGCCGGCGCATTGTCCTTGCCGCGGGCGCCTTTTGGCGTATGCTTGCGGCGCACCGGCCCCTTGCCCGGCCCTTCCGAGGTTGCCATGAACGCTCTGTCCCGCACTCTGGCCGCGCTGGCGGCCGCCGCGCTTTTCGTCGCCGTGCCCGCGTGGGCCTGCGGCGGATTCTTCTGCTTCACCGCGCCTGTCGATCAAAGCGCAGAACGCATCCTGTACGTGCACAAGGACGGCAAGATGCAGGTGCACATCCAGATCAGCTACACGGGCGACGACCAGTCGTTTTCGTGGGTGCTGCCGTTGCAGAAGCCACCGCTGTCGGCCGACGGCATCGAGGTCAGCAGCGACACCATCTTCCAGTTGCTGGAGCAGTTCACCACGCCGCAATTCCAACTCAACTGGAAGAACACGCCCGACTGCATGGTCAACCTGTGCATGGCCGCGTCGGCTGGAGGGGGCGACGGCACCAAGAACGGCGGCGGTGTCCAGTTGTTGATGGAAAAAGACGTCGGCCCCTACAAGGCGGTCGTCATCCAGGGCGATACCGGCGCCAACATCGTCAAGTGGCTCAACGACAACAAGTTTGTGCAGCCCAAGGCCACTGAGGGCCTGATCGACACCTACGCCAAAGAAAAGAG
>CAXRHS010000726.1:0-3633 GCA_964230235.1 Myxococcota bacterium | reverse complement strand
GTGCACGGGTTCTTGTCGTCACAGTTCACGGCGGTGCCGCCGCACTTGCCGCCGGTGCACACGTCGGTCGCGCTGCAGGCGTCGCCGTCGTCACACGAGGTGCCGTCCGGAGCCGCGTCGTTCTTGCAGCCCGCTTTGACGTCGCATGAATCGGCGGTGCAGGGGCTCTTGTCGTCGCAGCTGACCGCGGTGCCGCCGGCGCACTGGCCGTCTGCGCACTTCTCGCCGCTGGTGCAGGCATTGCCGTCGTCGCAGTTGGCGCTGTTGTTGGCGGTCTTGCAGCCGCCGGTATTGTCGCAGTTGTCGTCGGTGCAGGGGTTGCCGTCGTCGCAGGCCTTGGCGGGTCCAGGCGCGCACTTGCCATCCTTGCAGGCATCGGCGGTGGTGCACTCGTCGTTGTCGCTGCACTGCTGGGTGTTGTTGTCGTTCTTGCAACCCGTGGTCGGATCGCACGAATCGGTGGTGCACTCGTTCTTGTCGTCGCAATCTTTGGCGGAGCCGGCCACGCACAGGCCAGCGCTGCACTTGTCGCCAACCGTGCAGCCGTTGCTGTCGTCACAGTCGGTGCCGTCGGCCTGGTCTTTGGTGCCGCAGACGCCGGTCGCGGCATCGCACACGGCGGTCTTGCACGCGACCGTCGAGGCCGGGCAGTCCTTGTCTTCCTTGCAGCCGCCAACCGCGCTGTCCTGGGTGGTGGTGCCGGTGTCGGCGGTCGCAGTGTCCTGATCGGTGCTGCCGGTGTCGGCCGTCGCAGTGTCCTGATCGGTGCTGCCCGTATCGCCGGTCGCAGTGTCCTGGTCGGTGCCGCTGCCCGTGTCGGTGCTGCCGCCCCCGTCGGGGCCAGTCGTCGTATCGCCGGTGGTGGTGGCGGCGTCGGTGCCGCCGGTGGTCGCGTCTTTGTTGGACACCGAGCCGTCAAAGCCCGTCGCCGTGTCCTGGTTGGTACCGGCACCAGTGCCGGAGTTCCCCGGATCGCTGGCGTTAGAACAGGCGCCTAGCGCCGCCGCCGTGGCCGCGATGAGCGCCCAGCGCAATAGGAAATTGGAACGCATGGTGGATCTCCAGCCCGACGGGGCTTTGGCCGATCGCCTGGCGACGGTGCCGACGATCACGGTGGCACAGACAGCGCCGGCCCGTACCCCTCCGCGGCGACCCTCACCGCGCGCACAAGGCACAAAAGCCAGCAAAAACACCTGGATCGCCAGCACGCAAGTGGAGTGAGGCGTGCCTGGGACGCGGTAGTGTAAAGATTCGCGGCGGCAGGGTCAAACCGTTTTCGTGCGCGGTGGTGTAGTTCCGAAAATGGGGGCGACCGGCGGGATGGTGCTCCGACACGCCTCGCAAATACGGACGGCGGCTGAGGCCGCGGCCTGGCTGTGCAAAGCCTTGCCTGCACAAGGCTAAGTAATCAAACACAAAGCCCCAGCCCGGCGCAGGCCGGGCTTGGTATCCTAAGCCTGCGGCTTCAGTCGCGGGGTTCAACACGAACGCCATGTCGTGAAACGCGTTGTGCGCACCGGGCGGTGGACCCAATCCGTGAACCGCACCCCGTGCGCGGCTACCCACTCCGACTGACGCTGCGCTCCAACCTAGGGTTGGACTTGGACAGGCCGAACCAGCAACCACGCCCGCATTTCACCCTTGCCCTTGACCGCGACCGGCCCGCGCTCTTCCAACTCAAAGCGGCCGTCCAGTTTGGCCACGGTCGCCTCGGTGACCTGCACGCGACCTGGCACGCCCGAACTCTCCATGCGGCTGGCGACGTTGACGGTGTCGCCCCACAAGTCGTAGCTGAACTTGCGCTTGCCGATGACGCCCGCTACGACCGGGCCTGAGTGAATGCCGACGCGAACCTGGAGCTGCACACCGCGCCGCTCGGCCTCGACTTCGATCGCCCGCACCATGTCCAAGCCCATGGCGGCGAGCACCTGGGCGTGGTCTGCCATCGGTTCGGGCACCCCGGCGACCACCATGTAGGCGTCACCAATGGTCTTGATTTTCTCCAACCCGTGCTGGTCGGCCAGTTCGTCGAATGCCGAAAAAATCCCGTCCAGCATCGGCAGCAGCTCGTTGGCGGGCACATGCGAAGCCAGGCTCGTAAAACCAACCAGATCGGCAAAAAGCACGCTCGCCTCGCGGTAGCTGTCGGCGATTTCTTCCCCCGCTTTGAGGCGGTCGGCCACCGTGCGCGGCATGATGTTGAGCAATAGCCGCTCTGCGCGTTGCCGCTCGTTTTCAAGCTGCCGGTGCAACCCTTGCAGCGCATCGAGCATGCCGTTGATGTCGTGGCCAAGGTGCGCGATCTCGTCCTGACCGTGCACCTCCAGGCGCAGGGCGTGGTCCTTGCGCTCAGCGACTTTTTGCACCCGCTCGCTGAGTTCGGTGACCGGTTGGATGACGAGGCGCTTGAGCGCGAGGTGGACGACGAGGCCAAACATCAAGCCGGCCAGCAGCACGCTCAACAGAATCAGCTGCATGGCTTCTTCGCCGCTCTTGAAGACATCGCGCTGCATGACCACGCGCAGCACCAGATAGGGCTCACCCACCAGGTCGTCCATGCGGGCGTAGCCGGCCAGCGTATGGTCGTTGATGAGGTGGATGCCCGCGTCGGCGTCGGCGACTTTGGCGCCTTTTTCGGGCCGGGCACGGTGCTGCAACACGGCCATGTCGAGCTTGAGCGCGCGAGCGAATTCGCCGACCAGCACTGGGTCGAGCATCTGGCCGAACACCAGGGTGCCGCGGCTTGGCCCGGTGGCGGCGCTGGTGTGGACGGCGCACGCAGCGACCAGCATCGGCCCAAGGTCGGTGTGCACGATGCCCTGGACCCGGTGCCCGTTCGCCGGGTCGGACTTTTGCAACGCAGCGACGATGCGGGGCTCGCTGAACTCGGCCGGCGTCGCCAGCTCGCGCTTGCCGCGCAGGTCGTAGGCTTTGGACCACCTGACCGCGCCCTTGACGTCGTACAGTGCAACCAGGCTCAGCTTGTTGAAGTCATAGGTCTGGTTGATGAAATTGACGGTCGCGTAGTCGGGCAGTTCGCCGCCGAGGAACGCATATGTGTCGTCCCAAGTGGCGTAGTCGCGCGAAACCGTCCAAAGCACGCCGAGTTGGTTGGCGATGGCCGCGTTGGCCCGCTCCAAGTGCCCCTTGGCGGCGCGATCCTCCAATTGCAGAAAGCTGTCGAGCAGCACCAACCGCAACGGCAGGCCAAGCGCAACGATGAGACCCAGCGTCGTTGCCACCAAAATGGCGAACGTGCGCTTTTGCAGCGAGGCAAACCGGGCCGTTTGAAATACTTTGGACGCTGCCGGCACTGTCGCGGTCCTCCAGGCGCCAGCCAGCCATCGTAGACCGCGAAGGCCCCGCCGACAAGTACGCGGAAAACGAGAGAATGCCTCGCGGATTACGTTCGGCGGGACCGCCACGCGATGGTTCCAAGTGCGCCCGTTGCCTGCGCGCCACAAGGCAACAGCGCGGCTTGCCGGCAGCCTGGCCGGTTCGATGCGCGCCAGCGTCGGCAGCCCCTGGGTCTGGACACCGTCGTGCGCGCTGTGCCGCCGGCTGACCAGGCCACGTGGCGCGTGGACCACCGCTGCGATCCGGACGTCACGGTCCAACCAGAGCTTTGCGGTC
>CAXRHS010000725.1:0-3063 GCA_964230235.1 Myxococcota bacterium | reverse complement strand
CGCAGACCTTTACGGTGTGGACTGCCACCACCCAGGTGACAAATGTGGTCGGATTCGGGCCAATTCCGACGTTCGCGCCGCCGTTCGTGCCCGTGGGACCGGTGGTCGGCGGCATGGGTAACCAGACGCCTGGTGGGATGACCTGAGGGCTGTTGGAGCCCGTGTCAAATCGATTCGATTTTCCACGTTGGCCCGGTGCTTGCCAATTGGGTCGCAAGCTCGCGACTTTGCAAGTCGACACGCCGCTCCGCTCCGCGCACGTGTCAATTGACTTGTTTTTGCACGGGTCCTTACGGCAGGTTCCACGGCCGGCGGATCGACGTCTCGTTCAGATCGAGCCGGTAACGGTCGCCTTCGTTGACCAACACCCAGTCGCGCTCGACTGTACCCGCGTGCACCGTCAACACGAGCCGGGAGCCCTGCGGCGCAACGTTTCGAACGACCGGCGGTTGGCCAGCCAGACCCAAGCCAACGCCTCTGTCCCCGCGCGCAATTCGCAGCGCGCGCCACAGCGGCCGCGATGGGGCTGTCAGCAGCCGTTCAACGGCGGCCACGTCGCCTGTTCGCAGGGCGTCGTGCATTTCGGCCGGCAGGTCGGCCGGATCGCCGGCGCACGCAATCAGGCCGATCGCCAGCGCTGCGCCGCCCCACACGCGGCTATTGCAGCTGAATCGCAGCGCCAAAAGTCGGCATCTCCAGCAGATCGAGCTTCCAGTGGCCCTCGACCAGCACCATCGGCACTTCGAATTCGCCCTTGCCCTTCTTTTTCTTCAGGCGCACCACGCTGCGCTTTTCGCCCAGTTCGACTTTGACCACTTCGCCGTCCGGCAGCACGGTTGGCGGCGGCTTGCAGGTCACGAACACGGTGAACTGGCCGGTCGACTTCTTCTCGACCTGCGGGGCCGTGCGCAAAAGGCCGGCCGCGCGCGGTTCGACATACTGCGCAAAGTTCTCGATGGCGTCCGGTAGTTGGTCCTGGTTCGAGCAGGCGATCTTGCCGAGATCGGCAAGCGCGTCGCGGGCACTTTGCAGCACGATTTCAGGCGGATCGCGACACGCCGCCAGCGACAAGGCCACAGCGACCGCCAACAGCGTAGGTGAGCGGCGATGCGGAGCGGTCCTGGCCATGGGGCGCTTGATCGCACCTTGCAGGCGCGTCGTCAAGGTTGCGGTCGCTGAATGCGCCACTATTGCGCGTGCAACTCCATGGTGTCGCGCAGGACCACACCCGGATTCTTGTCGGCGATGTAGTCGGCGCGAAACCGTGTTTCGGTCAGCAGGCACAGGTGACCGTGGCCGTCGGTGTACAGGTCGCGGGTGTAGGCGTTTTCGAAGGCCTGGCGATTGAAGCTCTCGGGCAGTTCGAGCCACCGACAGACCTGCAAGCTCATGCCCTCAAAGCTGGCGTCCACGTTGTACTCGTCCCGCAAGCGCGTCTCGATGACGTCAAATTGCAGCGAGCCGACCGCACCGACGATCCAGTCCGAGCCGATGAGCGGCCGAAAAAGCTGCGCCGCGCCCTCTTCGCACACTTCGGTCAGGCCCTTGGCGAGCTGCTTTTGTTTCATCGGGTCCTTGAGGCGGACCCGCCGGAACATCTCGGGCGCAAAACTGGGTACGCCCGTGAACTGCAGCATTTCGCCTTCACTGAAGGTGTCCGCGATGCGAATGGTCCCATGGTTGGGGATGCCGATGATGTCGCCCGGAAACGCCGTCTCGACGATCGAGCGGTCGCGCGCCAAGAAGGTCATCGCGTTGCGCACCGCCATCTCTTTGCCGGTACGGACGTGCCGCAGCGTCATGCCGCGTCGGAACGCGACCCAGCAGACCCGCACAAACGCAATGCGATCGCGGTGATTGCGGTCCATGTTGGCCTGAATCTTGAACACGAAGCCGCTAAACGCCGCTTCTTCCGGCTCAACGACGCGCACCCTTGTTTCGCGCGGTTGCGGCGGCGGCGCCAGATCGCAAAAGCAATCCAGCAGTTCCTTGATGCCAAAGTTGTGCAGCGCCGAGCCAAAGAACACCGGCGTCTGCTGGCCGCGCAGAAAGCGCTTTTCGTCATAGGGCTCGCTCGCCCCCTGCAAAAGCTCAACCTCTTCGGTGATCTGCGCCAGGTGCTTGCCGATGAGTTCGCGGGCGCGCGCAGAGCTCAAGTCACCCAGGACTTCCCGCTCGTTCTTGTGGCCGCGCTCGGCGGCGAGGTAGAAGTTGCAGGTCTGGTCGCGCAGGTCGTAGACGCCATGAAATTCCTTGCCCTTTCCAATCGGCCAGGTCATCGGCGTGCACGCCATGTGCAGCTCTTTTTCGAGGTTGTCGAGCAGGTCGAGCGGCTCCATCGCCTCCAGATCGAGCTTGTTCATGAAGGTGATGACCGGCGTCCGCTTCAGCCGGCAAACCTCAAGCAGCTTTTTGGTCTGGGTTTCAACGCCTTTGCTCGCGTCGATGACCATCAGCACGGCGTCGACCGCAGTCAGAGTCCGAAAGGTGTCTTCCGAAAAATCGTTGTGGCCCGGGGTGTCCAGCAGGTTGAGCTGCAATCCTCTGTATTCAAAGGTCATTACCGCGGTAGATACCGAAATGCCGCGCTCCTTTTCGATCGACATCCAGTCGCTGGTGGCCGACTTCTGGTTCTTCTTGGCTTTGACCGCGCCGGCCAGGTGGATGGCCCCGCCAAAAAGCAGCAGCTTTTCGGTCATGGTGGTCTTGCCGGCGTCGGGGTGCGAGATGATGGCGAACGTGCGGCGGCGCGCGATCTCGCGGTGCAGCTCGGCCAATTCGGCCTGGTCGTGGGCGTCGGACATGGTGGCGGGCGGATGCGCGCAGGCGGCGCGAAGGGGGCGGCACTCTAGCAGGTTGCCGCGGGGTTGTCGTTGGCTGGGTGCGCGCAGGGGTGCGGATCGCCAATTGGGGTCCACCGCGTGCTGGGCGCAACTTGTGTAACTACGCGACGTTCGTGTTGCTCCCTGCGGCTGAAGCCGCGGGCTCAGGATCCCAAGCCCGGCCTGCGCCGGGCTGGGCTTGTGTCTGTGAGTACTTAGCCTTGCGCAGGCAAGGCTGTGC
>CAXRHS010000724.1:0-3731 GCA_964230235.1 Myxococcota bacterium | reverse complement strand
CACCGACGCAGTTGCGGCGTCGGCGTTTCATGCGCTGGCAGTGGCACTTGACGACAAGGTAGAGGTTCGCAGGACGGCCAATCACGAAGCGGCCCAGTGGTTTCGGCGCGCAGTAGCCTCCACGCAACGAATGAAGTCTCCGCTTCGTCGCGGCGTGACGCTCTATAGCCATGCCGCTTGCCTGCGCCGGCTTGCGCACGACCCGGGCCCGGTGGACAAGAGAGCGCTGGTCGCTGAGGCAGAGCGCAGCCTGCGCGAGTCGGCCGACGCGCTCGAATCTCTTGGACCGCTTGCGCTATCCGACCTCGCCTGCGCACTCAGCAACCTGGGCAATCTCCTGCTCGACGAGCGACAGTCCGCGGATGCGGCGGTGTCAGTCTACGAAAGGGCGTACCGTGCCGCGGACTTGGCCAATGCGTTCGGTGCCCTCCACCCCGACTTGGCCGATTTGCTGCGTGGCCGTGCGTCAGATGTGCGACGGGGCATCTTGCCCGCCATCGTGCACGCGCTCGGACAGAGTCGCAGACCGGGTGCCCGGGCCAAGGCCGAAAAACTCGCACGTCAGCACATCAACGACCCCGATCTTGAGCTCGCGGACAAAATGGTGTGCGCGCTGGTGCGGTCGCTACAGGCCTCACCAAGCAAGGCAGCCCACGTCGAAGCGCAAAAAATCCTGCGCCTGCGGCGACCTGATCAGACCCTGCTTGGTCGACCAGATTTGGCATTGCAACGCGCTGACCTACTTGAACGGGCTGGCCTCCGCGAAGACGCACGTGATCTTTTGCACGCCAGCATCCGTGCCCAATGGCAACGGCGCGAAATGGCGATGAGCGACGACGACAGCGACGCGGTGACGGCAGACGCCCAGAGGCTGGCGACGCGCCTGGCTCGCATCCAGCTTGCCGAGCAAAAGCCGATCGAAGCGTTCTTGACTTTGGAAAACTCAGCTGGGTTGCGCTTCAACGACCTGCACGCAAGCGAAGGCTACCGGCCGTCGACATCCCGAGCGCGCTACCTACACGAGCGCTGGCGCTCTCAGACCGAGGTTGCCTCAGTTCTCTTACAGGTGCGCGACATTGCACGGCTAGGTGCGGACGACATGCTGGAAGGATTTTTGGGTGGGCTGGCGGCGCACCCACAAGAGGAGATGGCCGACGGCCTTACCGAAGCCGGCGCAGCGAATATTTCCGACCTATTGGCACGAATTCCGCGCACGACCGTTGCCGCCGCCCAATTCGTCGATGCCGAACTCGCCAAGCTCGCGCAAGGAATGCCAAGGGCCCACTCGGCGCTGCTCGACGACGATCCGGGAGCAAGGGCGCTGTGGGGCGTGCAAAACTCGATGAGCGAGGACGTGCTGCACGACCTGCTTGCCGCGCACCCTGGCGTTGTCGTGCTCCGGCTACTGGGTGACGACAGCAACCTTGTCGCCCTCACGGTTTGGCACGACTCGAGCAAGACCGCGGCACGCCATCGCCGCATTGGCGTGCCTGACAACATCCGCAAAGCGCTGTTCACTGCCATCAACGCAGAGATCCTCGATCTGGACGGCCTGGATGCTGTCGTGCGGCGTATCGATCTTGCCGGCATCCTGCCCGATCGTCCAGCTTCACGGCTGGTCGTCTTGACGTCTGGCTGGGCGTCTTGGCTGCCAATTGCTGCGCTTGCGGTCGGTCGGCAAGTCCTGGCGGACGTCGTAAATTCGATCGTGCACATGCCCAACCTGGCGCCGCTGCGGCAGCCACGGCACCGCGATCCTCTGCGTTTGGCAGAGGTCGGCGTCGTCGGTCCGGATGTGGCCGTCGGAGACATTGCGTTTGGCGTTTGCGACCTCGACCTCTTGTGTGGCGAGGTAGCAACCTGGCGCGCCGTTCGAGCGCACGTGCGCGCAGCCCGAACGGTTTCAATCGTTGCCCATGGCCAGCACGAAGCTTTCGAATCACCATTCCTGCGCCTTGCGGCTGGCGAGCACCTCGTACCTGACGGCGCTGCCTGGCGTGGCGTTGAAAGGGTCGAACTGTGGGCGTGCACATCCGGGATCAGCCTGCCCCACGGCATGTTCTCCACACCCGTCGATGAGGGCCAAGGCTTGGACTATGCCTTCCTCGGCGCCGGCGTTCACGCCGCCATCGGAACGCACTGGCCCGTGAGCGAGTTGCTTACCGCGATGATCGCGCGTCGTTACCGCGTCCAACTCGCCGCCGGGCAGGATGCACCTGCTGCGCTACTAGCCGCGCAACGGTGGTGGCGGATGTCGGCCGCTCCGGCGCTAATTTCGGCAGTTGAACGCGACGGAGGCCAAGGACTCGCAGCCGCGATCGAACAGCTACTTGGCGTTGCAGTCCATCCCGATCTCGTCCGCCGCTACCTCGGCCCCGAAGGCCACGATGACGTCGTCAAGGATGTCACGCGCAAACTGAAAAGCTGCTGGGCATGGGCAGGTTTCCGCTACGTCGGCTGGGAAGGTGGCCCTATCGTGCCTGCCATGCCGCTGCCCGACCAGGAGGAGCGGCGCGCCATCGACGAAGCACTGGCTCAACCAAGGCAAAACGGTGTTCGCCTGGCAGACGCAGTGGATGCAGAGTTGGAGCGGGGCATTGAGGGGCCGCTAGATGCGGACAAGGCCGCTGACATCGGCGCTTTGTGCAGCCTCCGGTGGCGGGGGGCTGGCGAATCCAACCGTCTGATCGGCCTGGCTGTGCTGCACGAGTTGTTGGCGTCGCCCAACCTTGCACAAGCGGATCGCGCTGACCTGACCGCGCTGACCGCTTGGCTATGGCTCGATGTCGCCGAGGACGAATCGCCGCTGCCGCTCTCCCCGGCATTGCCGATTCCACGGTTGCGATGCAACAGCCTCCTGGCGGCAATACCGGAGCCACATGCCGCTCTCGCCTTGGCCATCCGCGCTCGGTGGAAATGGCTCGGCTCAGATCCAATGCAGTTGGTGCCAGCCTTGGGCGAACTCGCTGATCACATTGTCGAACTTCTCGATTCCGGTAGCACTCGCCGCCGAGAAGTGCTGCTCGGTAACCTCGTTTGCGTGTGGCTGCTCTCGCGCGTGGCCGTTTGGCCAAGGCTGGCCGAAGTACGCCGAGAGCGTCTGCGTGTCCTTGCGACTTCGTGGCGCAACCGGCTTTCGCCGCGCAATCTGGCCGAGTTCGTGCTCGGCGAGGCAGTTTCTGCAACCGTGGCGGCGTTGAATGGCGACCTGCCCCCTGAAGCAGTGCCTGACCTGCCGGCTTGGCTTCTGGCGCGCTGGCACCAGGCTACCACGAACAGGGCGCCTGAAGTCGGGTCGAGCAACCATGCTGTGAGCAAGTCCACGTCCAACGTGTTGTGCGACATGGAGGGCGCCGTAACAGGCTATCCGAGCGATCCGCCGCAACACTGGTGGCGCGACCCTGGCGTACTTGGCGAAGCGTATCGGCACACCTCTGGCGCCTACCTGGAGTCCCACAGCAAGCAGTTCGGCGATGCAGCGCACATCCTGGCGTGCCTGCAATTCCAGGCGGATCAGTTCCCTGGCTGGTGCGGTGCGTTGGCGCGCATGTTCGCTGTTCGGCTGCACATGCCAGCCCGTCTTCGCGAACTGTTGGGAATCCTGCGACGGGTCCGCCATGGTGACGAGCTGCTCCGGTCGGCCGCCGTTGCATCATCGCCAGAATCGGACGGATTCCGTCTGAATCGCACAGTGCTTGCCGTTGAGGCTGCGAGGGTCTACAACCTGACTG
>CAXRHS010000723.1:0-2663 GCA_964230235.1 Myxococcota bacterium | reverse complement strand
ACGAGCCGGGGTCGGGTGGCTCGAGTAGCTGTGGGTGTGGGTCACGGCGGCACCTACGGAGCAGAGCCCGCGGTTTTAGCGCATGGCGACCGGCCCGGCAAATGGCCGGTCAGGAAAACTGATGTGGTTCCGGCAATGCCTGCGCCCAGCGCTTCACGGTCGGTGGTCGCGGCGAGGTTAGGGCCCGTGTAAAATCTATTCGATTTTCTACGGTGGCCCACTGCTGGCTTGGTGGGTCGCAAGCTCGCGACTTTGCAAGTCGACTCGCCGCTCCGCTCCGCGCTTGTGTCGATCGACTTGTTTTTACACGGGTCCTTATGGCGCGTTTGGTGCAGGCCCGGATAGGGCGTGCGAACCTTGGCGCGGCGTCGCTACGTGTGTCGTGTGCCGGTCGCAAGGCCCAGCCGAGCGCGAATCGACCATGCGGTTCGCAACCCTCCACCCAGGTTGATCGCCAGGTGGACCGCTCGCCCTACGGGGCAATCACCACATCGTCGATGCTGAACGTGCTGCCGATCGACTGTGACTCGACCAGGAAGCCCAGGTACCCCTTCATGTTCGGCGGAATCGGCCCGATCGCCAGCGAAATCGTCTGGGTCTGACCCGGCGTCAAGATGACCGAAGTGTAGGTGCTCCAACCCTTGCCGTCCGCGGACAGCTGCACGCTCAGGCTCGCGCTCATCGGCGGGCCGGGCGGCATGATGGGCAAGGTGGTCCAGGTCACCTTGGCCGTGACCTTGACGAGCGTCGCCGTTCCCGTCTCCAGGATGGGCGTCACCAGGCGGGCGCCCGTCGCGCCCCCGATGCCGATGGCGCCCGATCCCAACTGCGCGCTTTTGTTGCCATTGACCGCCGGGCTCAGCATCCAGGCGCCGCCTGAGGTCGTCTGCGAACTCCAGCCGCCCTCCGCAAAGCTCTGCTGGTACTGGTCGAACTTCTCGCTGAACGGCAGTTTCTTGGGCGCGCCAACCGGATCCTTGTCGCATACGTCCCCCTGGCCGTCCCCGTCGCTGTCCTTCTGGTCCTTGTTGGCGGTCTTGGCGCAATTGTCCTTGAGATCTGGGATGGTGTCGTCGTCGTCGTCTGGATCGCACGCGTCGTCCAGTCCGTCGAGGTCGGTGTCCACCGGCGTCAGAACCGCGTCTTTGCTGAGCGGGCATGCGTCCTTGAGGTTGGGCAGGTTGTCGCCATCCTTGTCGGTGTCGCAGGCGTCCGGGGTGCCATCGCCGTCAGTGTCCGGGACTTTGCCGCTGACCGCCCAGATCGCCAGGTTGTCAATCCACACGCCGCTTGTGGTATTGGCGATGCCATCCACCGAGTCAAACCACACGCGCAGGCGCACGCGCTGGCCGCCGTAGCTGCTGAGGTCGACGAGCAGGTTGGTCCAAGCGTTGATCTTGGTCGCATTGTCCTTGGCCTTGATGGTCGTCCAATTGCTGAAGAATCCGCTCTCGGTCGCAATCTGCAACTCGACCTTGTCGTAGGCGGTGCCTGCCTCCAACGCAAACAGGTACCACACCGAAAGCGTCAGCTTGACACCGGCCGGCAGCACCACCACCGGCGAGCGCGCGGCGCCCTTGGTCGCAGTGTTGCCATTGGCATAGTTGCCAGTCTTGGGGTTGCCGAACCACAGCGCGCCTGGCTTGCTCTTGGCCTCGCCCTGGCTGTAGACCTGCCAGCCGACGCCATTTTGCGCCGCATCGAACGACCAACCGCCGCTGCTGCCGTCGTCAAAGGTCCAGCCGGCCACGCCGCCTTCGTCGGTTTGGCCGTTGCAGTTGTCGTCCACGCCGTTGCAGGCGACGTCGATGGCCGCCGGCATGGCGCTGTCCTTGGGTCCGCAGTCGGTGGCGTTCGGATAGCCATCGCCGTCCATGTCGTCGTCGCACAGGTCGCCCTGCTTGTCGGCGTCGAGGTCCGCCTGGTCCTTGTTGGCGACTTTGGCGCAGTTGTCGCAAACGTCGCCAACGCCGTCGGCGTCGGTGTCGGCGTTGCCGCTGTTGGCGAGGTTGGGGCACAGGTCGCAGGCATTGCCGACCTTGTCGCCGTCGCTGTCGGCCTGGTCTTTGTTGGCGACGGTCGGGCAGTTGTCCTTGTTCTCGCATACGCCGTCGTTGTCTGGGTCTTTGCAGCACGCGGGCGACGCGCTTGGCTCATGCGCGCACAAGCCGCCAGTCACGCACATGTCGACCGTGCAACCGTCCTTGTCGTCGCACTCCGAATCGGAGAAGCACTTGAACGGATCGACGCACTGCGTACCGACGCACAGCTTGGTGCCCTCGCACTTGCCGCACTGGCCGCCGCAAGCGTCGTCGCCGCACTGCTTGCCGGCGCACTGGGGCGCGCAGACGCAGGTGTTCTTGGCCGAGCAGTACTGGGTCGCCGTGCACTTGCCGCACGATCCGCCGCAGCCATTGTCGCCGCATTGCTTGCCAAAGCAGTTGGGGATGCACGGGCACTGGCCGCAGTCTTGCGGGCAGGTGGTGCACGATTCGCCTGACTGCGCTTCGCACACAAAGTTGCCGCACTTGGCCGGCGGGCAGCAGTCTTGTGCGCAGTTCTGGCAGGTCTCGCCCGGCTCGCACTTGGCGTTGCCGCACTGGGTCGGGCAGGTACCGCAGTCCTTGGGGCAGGTGGTGCAGGTTTCGCCCGGCACGCACGCG
>CAXRHS010000722.1:0-2567 GCA_964230235.1 Myxococcota bacterium | reverse complement strand
GGCCGCCCCGCCGACGCCAACCACTGCGGCGCCCAGGGCCGCGTTCCACCAGTCGAGCACGGCGTTGCTGCGCGTTACCGCGTCGGGCTTGCCAATCCGGGTCAGGTCAAAGGCATCCGAATCGGGCAGCTTGCTCTGGTTCAGGGACTCCTGGCGGTCCACCGCCTTGCCAGCGAAGTACAGCGCGGCCAGTGCAGCGACGCTGGCGACCACGAATCCGGCAATGCCGACCCTGGTGCGTCGCTCTGGCGGTGCTGCCGGCAGGGTGAGCGGGGCGGAGCGAACCGGTGCGGCGACGGCAACGGGGGTTTCGCTGGCAGGCGGTGGTGGGGTCACCGCCTCTGCTGGCGGCGGCGCCTCAGGAGTCGGCGCGGCGGGTGCGGCCACCGGGGCAGCAGGCTCCGGCGCTTTTGCCGCCGGTTGGGGCGCGGGTTGTGGCTTGACAATCGGCGGCGGCTTGGGGGCAGCGACCGCCGGGACCGTTTTGGGCGGCGGCTCGGGCTTGGCAACCGCAACCGGCGACTTGCTGGCGGCCGGCGCCTTGCCGCCCAGCGCCTGCAAGTGCGCGATCTCCAGTCCGGCTTGAAAGCGCACCGCCTTGGGCACCCCTGGCACGGCCACCGCGGCGCGCAGAGTGGCGAGGGCGGCCTGTGGATCGCCGGCCATCCACAGGGCGTGACCCGCGCGGTACAGGTAGCCCGCTTTGGCCGGACACGCCTGCCACGCTTGACGGAATAACTCAGCGGCCTGTTGGAATTTTCCTTCTCGATCCAGGGCGTCCGCTTGGCTGGCCGTGGCGCGCGAGGCCGCGTCGGCGCAGCGGGCGGGTCGGCGCGAAGCCGCAACCCCATGAATCGGCATCGCCACGCTGACTGCGCACCCGAACGCACAAGCAAACCAGGCGCGCGACCGCCTCGGTCGACCGCCACACCGGGATAGCTGCGAAAAAAACCCGAACAAGGCACTCCATTGCACGTGGCCCGAATTGCACGTGGCCCGACCCTCGGCCGGGACCGCCGCACCGGTTGCCCGCGACCCGTGCACCCAATTTGGATTGTGCGGTCGCGGCCGCGGCTGTCAATTTTCCGTGCCGCGATCTCGGGCTTGGGCACGGGCAGTTTCGCTGTCTCCTGGCGGCGCTCTGCCCCGCAGTGACGCAAACGTTACCGCAACCAGCGGCGTTTCTTCTATGCTTGCACCGGGGTGCGGCGCCAGACGCTGGACCCTGCGCGCTGCATCGTGACCCAAAGGCAACGATGCATTGTTCGACTTCAACGCAGTTCCCCTGGCAGGTGCGTACCCAAACCTTGCTGACGGCCGCCGCCGTCTTGTTGTTGACCGCCCTGGGCGTGACCCATGTGGCGCTGGGCGGGCTGCCATGGCCGCCGTGGATGATGACACTGCTGACCGGGCCCTGGGTCCTGCTGGTGGTGCTGGTGGGCTCGGTCATCGGCTGGTACCGCTCACAATTGCGCGAGGCGGAACTGGCGCTGGCACTGGCCAGGCAGTCGGACGAAGCGGACCGGCGCTTGCAGTTGGTGGTCGAGCGGGGCGTCGACGGCCTGATGCTCATCGATCGATCGCTGCGCCTGGTGTACGTAAGCCCGCCGGCCGAGCGTTGGCTGGGCATAGCCGTCGGCGCGGGTTTGCGCGCCGCTGCTGCCACCGCCGGCAAAGGCGGCCAAGCACTTGTCGATGCAATCGCAGAACTGGCAGAGCGACCGGGCGGCGTCCATCACGGCGAGTATTTTTTTGGAGATTCGGCCGCGACGGCAACCTGCTTGGAGGTGTCTGCCGCCAATGACCTGGACGCCGCAGGCGTAGGCGTCATGGTGGTGCGATTGCGGGACGTCTCCAAGGAGAGGGCCTTGGGTGTGCACGCCCGCGGCATGGAGCGCATGTACCGTCTGGTCAGCGCCTCAAACCAGGCCATCGTGCGCGCGATCAGCACCCGCGAACTGCACGAGGCGCTGTGCAAGGCGGCGGTCGAGGTAGGTGGCTTTCCGATGGCGTGGATTGGCCATGTCCCGGATCGGAATGCACGGGCGCAGCAGGTCTGCGCCATCAGCACCCGCGTACCGGAAATGGCCCAAAAAGTGCTGCCGGCCATCGAGGCCGGCGATACCCAGGGCGTCGGCAACCTGAGCGCATTGGCGGCCGACCGCCCTTCGGTCATCTACAACGACCTGCAGCGCGATCCCAGCCTGGCCCACTGGCAGCCGCTGGCCAAAGCACTGGGTCTGCAGGCGTTCGCGGCATTTGCCATACGCGTCAACAAGCAAGTGTGGGGGGCGCTCAACCTGTGCGCCGAGCAGATCGGCTTTTTCGACACCAGCGAAGCAGCCCTGCTGCAAGAACTGGCCGATGACGTCGGGTTTGCGCTAGAGGTCAGTCGCCGCGATCGCGAGCGCGTGCTGGCTGAAACCATGTTGGCGCGCGCCGAGGCGTCGTTCAGGGCGCTGGCTCACTTTGACGACTTGGAGTCGACCCTGACCGATGCCCAAGCCATGCAGTGGATTGTGGATGCGGCGGAGCTTTTGACCGACAGCAGCGCTGGCTACCTGCAC